>DASSML010000321.1:0-4740 GCA_035688895.1 Gemmatimonadales bacterium | reverse complement strand
AGACCGGCCGGTTCGTGGCGGCACGCCAGGCCTGAGGTCCAGACGCACCGAGTCGCCGCCGAGCGATCGCTCGGCGGCGGCGTTCCACGCCCCGGCCTGCCGACCCCTCACAGCGACTTGAGGAATGCCTCCAGGTCGGCCTTCTCCTGGTCGGTCAGCCCCATCTGGAAGCGCAGGTTGTAGAACTCCACCACCTGCTTGAGCGTCGCCGCGGCGCCGTTGTGGAAGAACGGAGCCCGCGCCGCGAGCCCCCGAAGGATGGGGCCCTTGAGCCGGCCAATGTCCCCGCACTTGCCCGAGATCAGAGCCCGGCCCGGGTCCGAGGTATAGCGGACCGTGCCCGCGAGCGGCCCCGTCTGGCACTCTACCCGAAACAGTGGCAGGTCGGGCGTGCTGAGCTGTCCCAGCGCCGCGATCACCTGGGGGTTGGATTCGTAGGTCGTCACGTGACTGAGCCCGATATCGAGTGGCAACGGGCGGGAGTGATGCCCCACGTTCGGGGAATCGTGGCAGGTGGTGCAGGTCCCGTTGATGGATGCCACGCCAAGGGCGTCGTTCAGGCCCGCCACACCGCTGATAGTGAGCGTATGGGTGTTGAAGACAACCTCCCCCCGCGCGATCGCTTTCCGCGCCGCCACGTACCGACCTGAATTGCTCAGGTTCTTCCAGGCGGCGAACAGGGTGAATGCCGAGGGATCGAACGCCGCGCCGGTCGGGTTGTCGCCCAGTGGATCATTGATGCCGGGGAAGTACCCCTGCGACACCAGCGCCGAAGGCCCGCCCTTCCCCTGCGAGGCCTGAAGCACGCCGGCGGCGTTGTCGGTCTGCTGGGCGGAGAACAGGGCCAACTCGAAATCCACGATCGAGTTGAGCTGTGACGCCTTGGGCGAGACGGCGGCCTGGGCGTGGCCAAGCGTCGCGTCCATCGCCTGGTGCACCAGGCCGGCCCGGAGGTTGGCCGCCAACGTCCTCCCATCGGTCAGGGGCTGGACCGTCTCCCGTCCGTCCCACATCACGGCGCTCAGGAAGCGCAGGTTGGTCGTGGGCAGCACCCGGCGGTATACCGAGGCCTCCGTGGGTGAGCCGGTGAGCGCGCACCCGTAGGGGTCGTGGACGGCAGTAATGGTGTACTCTGCGCCTGCCGGGATCGCGAGTCCGACCCGGATGAGCCCCTGGTTCAACAGCAGGCTGTGCCCGGCTGCCCCGTCGGCAGGGGTGACCGACGGGCAGTTGGCACCGTCCACCGGGGCGAACAGCGGATCGGTGCCGCCGGTGGCCGCGAACACGGCCTGAGCCGCCTGGGCGCTCAGCCCGAACGCGCTGGCCTGCAGGTGGCAGCTCCCGCAGCTGCGCCCATTGGTGCCGAGGCTGCGGAAGAACGCGTTGCCGGCGTCGATCGCGCCGGTCGTGCTCACGGTGCCCATCTGGCCCGAGGCATTCGCGGTCAGGAAAAGGCCGCCGGTGCTGCCGGCCGCGGCGTCCGGACGATCGGCGGGCGAGAGCGGGTCGCGGTCGGGCTCGCAGGCTAGGAGCAGGGCGGCCGCGGCTAGCGGCAGCAAGGAAATTCCGTGGGACGTCATGGGGGTATCCTCAGTGTCCTGCTGTCATCCCCCTACAGGCAGCTGCTGCAATCCGTGGCATTGTCTGACGCGGCTACGGGGGGGAGGAGCGGTAGGCTATTTCTACTGCGAACCGGCGGCGGGAGCAATAGCGGACATCTGTCGGAAGTCTTAATTTGCTGACGCACACCGGCTTCCCCCCTGAGGACCGCGTGGCCCCCGATCCACTGCCCATTCCTGAATCCATCCGCTTTGGCGAGGATCTCGAGCTGGACCGTCCGGCTTACGAGCTCCGGCGCTCCGGTCGCGCGCTCAAGCTCGAGCGAATCCCCCTGGATATCCTCTTCCTCTTGGCGGAGCGTCGGGGCCAGCTGGTGACCCGGGAGGAGATCGCGGAGCGGATCTGGGGCAAGGGCGCCCACCTGGATGTGGACAACAGCATCAACGGCGCCGTCCGCAAGATCCGGCAGGTCCTGAAAGACGATTCCGAGCAGCCCCGTTTCATTCAGACCGTTACCGGACGGGGGTATCGCTTCGTGGCCCCGGTCGCGGCTCCCGCCGCTGTCCCCGCCATGCCATCCGGTCCCGGCGCCGCCGAAACGGCCGCCGCCGCGGCGCCGGCAATTCCGCGATCGTATCGGAAGGCCTGGCTCGCGGTTGCGCTGGCGCTGCCGCTCCTGGTCGGAGCCTTGCTCTGGTCCCGCGACCGAGGCCAGGCAACCCGGTCGGACCGCGTCATGCTGGCCGTCATGCCGTTTCAGAATCTCACGGGTGACGACTCCCAGGAGTACTTCAGCGACGGGCTGACGGAGGAGATGATCACCCAGTTGGGGAACCGGTACCCGACGCGACTCGGCGTGATCGCCCGGGCGTCGGTCATGCACTTCAAGCAGACCCGGAAGCCGCCCGAGCGAATCGGCCGGGAGCTGGGCGTCCAGTACCTGCTGCTCGGCAGCGTGCGGCGGGATGCGAGCACGGTGCGGGTCACTGCCCAGTTGATCCGCACCCGGGACCACGCCCAGCTCTGGGCCCATCAGTACGACCGGGAGCTGAGCGGTCTCCTTACCCTGCAGGATGAAATCGCGCGCGAGATCACCGATGCGATCGAGTCCAGCCTCGGCGGCCACGCGCCGGCTTCGAGAGTCGCGGCGATGGGGCCGCCGCCGGCCCCCGATGCCTACGATCTGTACCTGCGGGGACAGTTCTTCCTCAACAAGCGGACCGACGCGGACCTCCGAGCCGCCGCCGGCTATTTCGCGCAGGCCACCCGCAGCGATTCGAGCTTCGCCCGGGCCTGGGCCGCCCTCGCCGCGGCCGACGTGCTCGGCGCCGTCTATAGCACCCGGCCGCCCCAGGATCTGGTGGCTCGGGCCCGCGCGGCCGCGCTCAAGGCGCTGGTCCTGAATCCCTCCCTGCCCGAAGCCCATGCCGCGCTGGCGCTGATCGTACAGAACCACGACTGGGACTGGCAGGGGGCGGAGCGCGAGTTCCGGCGGGCGATCGATCTCAACCCGAACTACGCCACAGCCCACCACTGGTACGCCGAGCACCTGATGTGGCGGGGGCGGTTCGACGAGGCGCTCCAGGAGAGCGAGCAGGCCCGTCGGCTCGACCCTCTCTCGCTCATCATCGCCGCCGACAACGGCGCGATCCTTTATTTCGCCCGGCGGTACGATCGGGCGATCGACCGGTTGCGATCGGTGCGGGCCGTGGACCCGATGATGTCCCGCACCCAGCTCCTGGTGGCCGTCTATACCGAAGACGGGAAGTTCGATCAGGCGCTCGCCGAAGAGGAGCGCTGGCGGCCGATCGTGCCGGCGGCGGTCCACTGGGCCACGCTGGCGTATGTCTACGGCCGCGCCGGAAAGATTGGCGAGGCGCGGCACAGCATCGAGGAACTGGTGCGGGCGAGCGAGCAGGATCCGGTCCAGGCCCGCGTGTTCGCGTGGAGCTACGCCGGCGTGCGGGACACGGCGCAGACCGTCGCCTGGCTGGAGAAGGCGTACGCGGAGCACTCGGCGGAGATGGTGAGCCTGAAGGTCAACCCCGGTTATGACTTTCTTCGCGGCGACCCGCGATTCCAGCGGCTGCTGGATCGGGTGGGACTGGGGGAGACGGCTTCGGGCCTCGAGAGGACCACCGCCAGGTAGCGGTCGCCACGAACCTTGTTCGGCGCCTGCGCCGCTCTAGGTTTCGGACCCCATCCTCTCATCCGAGCCATTGCATGCTCCTGCTGGCGCTACTCATTCAGGCCGCCGCCGCCTCCGGCCCCGCGGCGCTCGCCGTCCGCCTGGCGCCCGACACCGCTCTGGTCGAACGGGATCCCGCCAGCGGCGTGGGCTACGCCAACTTCGACTTCCTGGTCACCAACAACGCTACGACCGGCTCGTCGCTCGAGCTGGCGTCCGTCGTCATGACCGCGCACGATGCTGCCGGCGTCCTGCTGCTTCGCCGGTTCTGCGACGGCAGCGGCCTGAGCCCCTGCATCCGGACGGTGCCCGACCGCACCCTCGACCCGGGCGTCACGACGATCGTCTACAATCCCTTCCACGAGCTGCCGCCCCACCTGCCGCTGCGCGAGCTGCGCTACGTGCTGTCGTTCGCCGACACGGCGGGTACCGTGGTGGATTCGGTGACGGCAACCGTACCGCTGCGCGACTACGCGACTCGGACCGAGCTGGTCCTCCCCCTTCGCGGCCGGGTCCTGGTGTTCGACGGCCACGATTTCTACGCCCACCACCGTCGCTGGAACCTGGCCCATCCGGTCGTGGGGAAGCTCTTCCGCCACAATTCCGGCCGCTATGCCTACGATCTCTCGATCGTGGACTCGACCGGCCGGATGTACCGCGGCGACGGGGCCCGGAACGAGGACTGGTACAGCTGGAACGCACCGGTGCTGGCGCCGGGTGCGGGCACCGTGGTGGCCGCCGAGTCGGGAGAGGCGGACTGGGAGGTGGGACGCACCAGCCTGCCGGACAGCGTCGTGCTGGCCCGCCCGCTGGCGCTCTTCGGCAACTACGTCGTGATCGATCACGGCAATGGCGAGTTCAGCCTCCTCGCCCACATGCAACGGGGCTCGCTGACCGTGCGGAAGGGTGACCGGGTGCGTCAGAGCCAGCAGGTCGGCCGGGTGGGCTTCTCGGGGTCGGTCTATACCGTCCACACCCACTACCAGCTCCAG
>DASSML010000320.1:0-2357 GCA_035688895.1 Gemmatimonadales bacterium | reverse complement strand
GGGTTCCCGCCGGTTAGCTTTCAGCTATGGTGTTCGTCAGGACTCACCAGGCCGTCCTCGAGCCGGCGCGCGTGGGCGACCGCTACAGCATCGAGCGGGAGCTGGGCCACGGCGGGATGGCGACCGTCTACCTCGGCCGCGACCGCAAGCACGACCGGCCCGTCGCCATCAAGATCCTCCGCTCCGAGATCGTGGCCGGCCAGGCTTCGGAGCGGTTCCTGCTCGAGATCCAGATCCTGGCCCGGCTGCAGCATCCGCACATCCTGCCCCTGCTCGATTCCGGCACCACCAGGGACGCGTCGGCCCGTCCGTTCTACGTCATGCCCTTCGTGGACGGCGAGACGCTGCGCCAGCGGATCTCGCGCGAGGGCCCGCTCCCCATCGCCGAGGCACTCCGCCTGGTGCGGGAAATCGGCGAGGCGTTGCACTACGCCCACGGACAGGGGCTGGTGCACCGGGACGTGAAGCCGGAAAACGTGTTGCTCTCGCAGGGCCACGCGCTGGTGGTAGACTTCGGGATCGCCCGCGCAGCCGGGCTCGCCGGCGGGCGACTGACGCGCACCGGACTCGGCCTCGGCACCCCGCACTACATGAGCCCGGAGCAGGCCGGCGGCGAGCGCGAGGTTGACGCCCGGGCCGATCAGTACAGCCTGGCCTGCCTGCTCTACGAGCTGCTCGCCGGCCAGCCACCGTTCACGGGTCCGGACGCGCTCGCGGTGATCTCCCGCCAGGTGCTTGATCCGGTGCCGCCGATCACCACCATCCGGCCCGGCGTCCCGATGGCGATGCGGCGCGCGATCGAGCGGGCGCTGGCGAAGGTCGCGGCCGACCGGTACCCCGCGGTGCCCGACTTCCTGGCGGCGCTGGAGACGGAGGACTCGACCGCCGCGCCGGCGGCTCCGGCCAGGAAGTCGATCGTGGTGCTCCCGTTCGCCAACCTGAGCCCCGACCCGGAGAATGCGTACTTCGCCGATGGATTGATGGAAGAGGTGATCGCCGACCTCTCCCGGGTCCGGGCGCTCACGGTGATCTCGCGTACCTCCTCGGTCAAGCTCAAGGACACCGGCTGGGACCTCCGCCGGATCGGCCGGGAGCTCAACGTGCGCTACGCGCTGGAGGGAAGCGTGCGGCGTGCCGGTCCCGCGCTCCGGATCACGGCTCAGCTGATCGAGATCGACAGCGACGCGCATCTCTGGGCCGATAAGTACTCGGGCACCGTGGAGGACGTGTTCGACCTGCAGGAGCGGCTGTCGCGCCAGATCGTCGAGGCGCTGAGCGTCACGCTCTCGCCGCCGGAGGATCGGGAGATCGCCGAGCGGCCCATTGCCGACATCCGCGCGTTCGAGTACTACCAGCGCGCCCGGCAGGAGTACTACCGGCACAACCCCGAGGGGATGCTGGCGGCGCGGGCGCTGGCGGAGCACGGCCTCTCGGTGGTGGGGCCGCACGAGGCGCTCTACGGCATGCTGGGGATGATCTACGCCTGGTCGCCGGTCTTCCTCGGCGGAGAGGAGGAGAGCACGCTGCGCGAGGCCGAGGCATGCGCCCGGCGGGCCTTCGAGCTGAACCCGCGCTCGGCGCAGGGGCTCTCGATCATGGGACAGGTCGCCTACCGCCGGGGACAGCCGGGGGAGGCGGTCCGGCTCCTGACCCAGGCCTGCGCCGCCGATCCCAACAATCCCGACGCGATGCACCAGCTCGCCGGGGCCTATCTCCTGGGCGGTCGGATCGGGCCGATGCGGGAGACGCTGACCCGGCTGGTCGAGATGGATCCCCTCACGGCGAGCAACCACTGCCTGCTGGGGCTGAGCTGGTCGCTGGGCGGCGACCCCCGCGGCTCGCTCCCCGCGCACCGGCGCGCGGTGGAGCTGGATCCGCGGAGCACGATCTGCCGCTCCTGCGCCGCGGTCGCCCTGACGGCCGCCGGCCAGCCGGACGAGGCGACGGAGCATTTCGAGTGGCTGGAGCGGCAACCGGCCGACGACCACCTCGCCGCGATCGTGCTGCGCCTCCGCCGCGGCCTCGCCGGCGACCGCGCGGCGGTGACGGCGCCGTTGACCGACGCCGAGCGGGCGATGGCCCAATCGGACGAGTACTGGTGCTACCTGATGGCGTCGGCGTACGCCCTAGTGGGCGAGACGGAACCGGCGCTACACTGGCTGGAGCACGCGGTGCGGGTGCGAGGGTGGGTGGACTACGTGTTCTTCAGCCGGCACGATCCGTTCCTCGAGAGCGTGCGGTGGAGCCCCGGGTTCCAGGCGCTGATGGCGGCGGCGCGGGCCCGCTACGAGCGGTTTACCGAGATCGGAGAGCAGACGGTGGTGGCGCCACCGCTGTCATCCCGAGCGCAGCGAGGG
>DASSML010000319.1:0-2136 GCA_035688895.1 Gemmatimonadales bacterium | reverse complement strand
CAGGAGGACCCGCTTCCCCGAGGGCGCGAGGCGGTGGAACAGGGTCCCCCCGCCCGCGCCGGAGCCGATGATGATGACGTCGTAGTGGGATGAGGCGGTCATGGCCGACTCCAGGATTGATCGAGGACAGAACGCCGCCGGGGCCGAGACGGTTCCACCGGACGGCGGGCGCTTCCCTAGTTGATGCCCCGCTCCATCGCCACCTCCCACAAGGCCTTCTGCAGCATCCGGCGTCCCCGGTGCAGGCGGGACCGCACCGTGCCGATCGGGCATTGCAGCACGTCGGCGATCTGCTGATAGGACAGATCGTCGATGAAGTACAAGGTGGACACCACCCGATAGTCTTCGGGCAGTGAATCGAGCGCCTCACCGACCCGGGCGGCGTCGAGCCGGTCCATGATGGCCGCGGCCGGATCGCTCTCCGATCCCCAGAGGCCCGCGTCGGCGGTCTTCTGATAGAGATACAGCGCCGGCACATCCTCGCTGCTGAGGTTGGCCTTCTCGTGCTTCTCCTTCCGATGCCGGCTGTAGAACGCGTTGGTGAGGATCCGGAAGAACCAGGCCTTGAAGTTGGTCCCCCGCTGGAAGGTGCCGAAGGCCTTGTACGCCAGGAGCGCCGCGTCCTGAACCAGGTCCTCCGCCTCGGTCCGGCTGCGCGTCAGCCGCACGGCGGTGCCGTAGGCGATCTGCAGGATCGGGGCGAACAGGGCCTCGAACTCGGCCTGCACCGCGGCGATGTCGGTCGCTTCGCCGGCGATCATGGGGCGTCCTCCGTGACCAGGTCGGCCACCAGCGGCGGGGTGTTGATGAGGCTGACGGACCGGGCTCCCAGGTCCCGAAGGAGCCGCGCCGCGCGCCGGTCGAGGTAGCTGATCCCGGACAGGTCGAGCAGCACCTTCTGATCGGTTTGCAAGAGCGTCAGGCATTCGGCCTCCAGCAGCTCCACCCATTCGGCCACGAGCTGGCCTTCGAGCACGAGAACGACCTCATGGGGAAGCCGGGTGGTGCGGGTCAGACGAAGCATCGAGTTCCTCGGACGGGTTCGACCGCATGCAAAAGCAGGCGGCGTGCCAGTCGATGGCCGCTCGGGATCGATGCTGTAATTCTTTGCTGGGTTGGGTGTTACGCGGGAGGCCGAGAGTTGGGAATCGGATTGGGAGCGAGCCGATCACTCCCAATGGGATGGGAAAATCACGACGATTGGGAGCTCCTGGTGGGGCGGGTGATACCGAGGCGCTTCATCCGCGCCTCCAGGGTGGTGGGCTTGAGACCGAGCAGATGGGCGGCGCCGCGAGGGCCGCTCACGCGCCACCCGGTCTGCTCCAGGGCGTCGATGATCCGCTCGCGGGAGAGATCGCGGGCGCCGCTGTCTCGCGGCGCGGCGGGAGCTTCGGCCGGCATGGCCACCCACTCGCCCAGCTCGAGGGAATTGCCCCGGCTCACGATGACCGAGCGCTCCAGCACGTTGGCCAGCTCCCGCACGTTCCCGGGCCAGGCGTAGGCGCCCAAGCTGTCGAGCACCGACCGGGGCACCTGATCGATGCGCTTGCCGGTCTTGGCGGTGTACTTCATCACGAAGTAGCGCACTAGGGAGGGAATGTCCTCACGGCGCTCCCGCAGCGGCGGAGTGCGGATGGGGAAGACGTTGAGGCGATAGAAGAGATCGGCGCGGAAGCGCCCGCTCTCCACCGCGGCCTGGAGGTCCTTGTGGGTCGCCGCGATGACCCGCACGTCCACCTTGATCGTGGCGGACCCGCCGACCCGCTCGAACTCCCCCTCCTGCAGCACCCGGAGCAGCTTGACCTGCAGATCGAGCGGCAGGTCGCCGATCTCGTCGAGGAAGATGGTCCCGCCGCTGGCGAGCTCGAACCGGCCGACCTTGCGGCTCACCGCGCCGGTGAACGCGCCCTTCTCGTGGCCGAAGAGCTCGCTCTCGACCAGGCCGGCCGAGATGGCGCCGCAGTTGACCGTCACCATGGGACGATCCCGCCGGGCGCTCAGGTTGTGGATCGCCCGGGCGATCAGCTCCTTGCCGGTGCCGGTCTCGCCGGTGACGAGCACGGTGGTATCGGTCGGCGCGACCTGTTCCACCTGCCGCAGCGCGCGCTGCAGCACCGGGCTCCGGCCGATGATCTC
>DASSML010000318.1:0-5907 GCA_035688895.1 Gemmatimonadales bacterium | reverse complement strand
GATCACCGCCGAGGCGGCCATGGCGAAGGCGTTCGCCACCGAGATGGCCCAGCGCGCCGTGGACGACGCGATTCAGCTCATCGGCGGCCAGGGCGTGCTGGCCGATCACCCGGTGGATCGGCTCTACCGCGCGGTCCGGGCGCTCCGGATCTACGAGGGGACCACCGAGATCCAGCAGCTGATCATCGCGGGGGAGCTGCTCAAGTAATGTGGCACCCCGATCCCTTCGTGAAGCATCCCATTCCGTCCACTCGACCGCCCACCCCCGAGGCCGCGACGGCATCGCGGTGGTTCAGTCCGCTCCACGTCGGCCGGCTCGACCTGGACGAGCGCACCTGGGTGCCGGCGATGGTGCCCTGGCGCGCGACCGAGGACGGTCACGTCACGCCCGCGGTGCTCCAGTGGTACGAGCGCTTCGCCCGCGGCCAGCCGGGCGCGCTCGTGGTCGAGGCGACCGGCATCCGCGACATTCCCAGCGGCCCTCTGCTCCGGATCGGACACGACCGCTTCCTCCCCGGCCTCGAAACGTTGGTCGACACCGTGCGCCGGGCGAGCGGTGGCCGGACCCGGCTGTTCATCCAGATCATCGACTTCCTCCGGATCCGCCGCCGCCCCGAGCCGGGGCGCTTCTTCCGGGACTTCCTCGTCCTCACCGACCGGCACCGCGCGCTGATGCCCGGCCCCGACGACGCGGTGCGCGAAGCCCTGGCCGCGTTACCGGAAGACGACTGGCCGGGCGTGCTCGAGAGCCGGGAGCTCGAGAGCCTGCGCTACGGCGAGCGGGAGCGGGTGACCGACACCTGGCTGCCCCATATCCGCGACCTGCCGACCGTACTGCCAGGGCTGTTCGCGGAAGCGGCCGAGCGGGCCGAACGCGCCGGCTTCGACGGGGTCGAGCTCCACTACGCCCATGCGTACACCATGGCATCGTTCCTGTCGGCGCTGAACGATCGAACCGATGGATACGGCGGACCGCGGGAGCACCGGATCCGGCTGCCGCTCGAGGTCTATCGCGCGGTGCGGGCCGCCGTGGGGTCCCGCTTCGTGGTCGGCTGCCGGTTTCTGGCCGACGAGTGCATCCCGGGCGGGAGCGGGGTGGAGGACGCCGCCTGGTTCGGAGCCGAGCTGACGCGGGCGGGCGTGGACTACCTCTCGCTCTCGCGTGGCGGCAAGTTCGAGGACGCCAAACAGCCTCGGATCGGCTGGTCGCGGTATCCCTATACCGGGCCGAGCGGCTACGAGTGCATGCCGACGGTTCGCTCCGATGCGCGGGGGCCCTTCGGCCGGAACCGCGACGCAACCCACGCGGTGCGGGAGGCGGTGCGCGCGGCCGACTGTGCGACGCCTGTGGTGTTGTCCGGTGGGATCTCGACCTTCGAGCAGGCGGAGACGCTGTTGCGCGAAGGGGCGGCAGACATCGTCGGGGCCGCCCGGCAGAGCCTGGCCGACCCCGACTGGTTCCGGAAGCTCCGGCTGGGCCGGGGTAACGAGGTGCGGCGCTGCGTGTTCACCAACTACTGCGAGGGGCTCGACCAGGTGCACAAACCGGTGACCTGCAAGCTGTGGGACCACCTGGACGGCGAGCGACGGACGGTGGCGCCGGCCTGGGAGCCGGCCGCGCCGTGAACGTCGCCATCGTCGGGGCCGGCCCGGCCGGGCTCTATCTCGCCATCCTGCTCAAGCGGGACAACCGGCGGCATCGGGTCACCATCTACGAGCGCAACCGGCTGGAAGACACCTTCGGCTTCGGAGTGGTGTTCTCCGACGAGACGCTGGAAAACGTGGGCGAGGCCGACCCGCAAACCAACGAGGCGATGGCCGAGGCGGCCGCCCACTGGGAAGACATCGAGATCCACTACCGCGGCACGGTGCTCCGCTCCACCGGCCATCGCTTCTCCGGCCTCGAGCGCACCACCTTGTTGCAGCTCCTCGCCCGGCGCGCCCAGACCCTCGGCGTCACGATTCACTGGCAGCAGCAGATCCGCGACCTCGGCGACTGCGGCCTCTCCCAGGCCGATCTCATCGTCGCGGCCGACGGAGTGGCGAGCACCCTGCGGGAGCGGCTGGCCGCTCGCTTCGAGCCCCGGCTCGACTGGCGGCACAACCGGTTCGTCTGGCTCGGCACCACGCGGCCGTTCCCGGCCTTCACCTTCTATTTCAAGTCGTCGCCCGCCGGCCTCTGGCGCACCCACGCCTACCAGTACGCGCCCGGTCGCTCGACCTTCATCGTGGAGGCGCGGGAGGAGACCTGGGCCGCGAGCGGACTCGCCGAGGACGACGAGGCGGGCACGGTCGCATACCTGGAGCAGCTCTTCGCCGAGGAGCTGCAGGGACATCGCCTGTTGGCCAATCGGTCCATCTGGCGACGCTTTCCGACTGTGCGGAACGCGCGCTGGCACTGGAACAACATGGTGCTTCTGGGTGACGCGGCCCACACCGCCCACTTCTCGGTCGGCTCGGGCACCAAGCTCGCCATGGAGGACGCCATCGCTCTCGCGGCCGCGCTCCGGACCGGAGCCACGGTGCCCGCGGCCCTTTCGGCCTACGAGGCCGCGCGACGTCCCCAGGTCGAGAGCCTGCAGCGGGCCGCGCAGGCGAGCCTCGAGTGGTTCGAGGCCACCGAGCGCTACCACGACACCGAGCCGCTTCAGTTCGCCTTCAACCTCCTGACCCGCAGCCTCCGCATCACCCACGACAACCTGCGCGTCCGCGACCCGGCGTTCGTGACGGAGGTGGACCGCTGGTTCGCCGAGCAGGCCGCCGTGCAGTCCGGACGCGCGGTGCCGCTCGATCCGCCGCCCCCGCCCCTGTTCACGCCCTACAAGCTTCGGGAACTGGTGCTGCCCAATCGGATCGTGGTCTCGTCCATGTGCCAGTACCGCGCCGAAGACGGGACGCCAAACGACTGGCACCTCGTCCATCTCGGCAGCCGGGCCATGGGCGGGGCCGGCCTGATCATGACCGAGATGACCGATGTGAGCCGGGAGGGCAGGATCTCCCCCGGATGCGCCGGGATGTATCGGCCGGAGCACGTGAGCGGCTGGAAGCGAATCGTGGACTTCGTGCATGAGACCAGCGGCGCCGCGATCGGCCTCCAGCTCTCCCATGCCGGGCGGAAAGGCTCGACCTGCGTGCTCTGGGAAGGCGAAGACCAGCCGCTCCCGGAAGGCAACTGGCCGCTGATCGCGCCGTCAGCCATTCCGTACCTGGCCAACAGCCAGGTGCCCAGGGAGATGACCCGGGCCGACATGGACCAGGTGGCGGAGGACTTCGTTCGCGCGGCGGGCATGGCCGAGGCGGCCGGCTTCGACTTGATCGAGCTGCACCTGGCCCACGGCTACCTGCTCGCGTCGTTCATCTCGCCGCTCACCAACCGCCGGGCCGACGAGTACGGTGGCTCGTTTGAAAACCGGATGCGGTACCCGCTGGAGGTCGTGAGCCGGGTCCGCGCGGCCTGGCCCGCGGCCAAGCCACTCTCGGTCCGGATCTCGGCGGTGGACTGGGCGCCCGGCGGCATGGAGGCACACGACTCGGTGGAGGTCGCCACGATGGTCGTGGCCGCGGGCGCCGATATCGTGGACGTCTCGGCCGGGCAGACCATCCCCGACGCGAAGCCGATCTACGGGCGCCAGTTCCAGACTCCGTTCAGCGACCGGATCCGGCACGAGGCGCGGGTCCCGACCATGACGGTGGGGAACATCTCTTCGGCGGCGGACGTGAACACCATCCTGGCCGCGGGGCGGGCCGACCTCGTCGTGCTGGCGCGAGCCCATCTCTACGATCCGTACTGGACCCGCCACGCGGCAGTTGAGCTCGGGTATCCGATGCAATGGCCGCCCGAATACGATACCCTGAACCGTTATACGCCGCGGGTGCGCTGACCGGCGTCGGGGCGCTTCGTGGAGATTGTGCGGCCGTTCACCACGAAGACACGAAGGACAGGAAGGACTCCCGATTCGGGCCGGCAGGCGTCTCATGCCGCGCTCGAACGGTTCCTGCTGGGAGTTTTGTGGGTACGCTTGCCGAGGGTTCGCTGCTCGATTCGCGCTCTAGAAGCCGGCCATTACACCCACAAAAAATCCTACTCGAACCGTTCCCACGCGAAATGAAGCGATCAACGAGACCGCTGGGAGCCCTTCGTGGCCTTCGTGCCTTCGTGGTGAACGGCCGCACAATCACCGCCTAGCAAGCAGCACGACGCCGATCGCAATACCAGCCTAAAGATCAACTCGCCCCGCTACGTCCAGCGCAGGGCCAACCCGACGACGCCGGCCGCCACGATCAGCAGCGGCTCGGGAATCCGCCGTACCCGCCAGAGCAGCAGCAACGTGACGATCGCGATGAGCCATGTGGCCGGATCAACCAGCGCCCGACGCCCGAGCACGACCACGGCGCCGGCGATGGCCCCGGCGGCGGCGGCGGTCACGCCGTCCACCGCGGCCCGGAGCCCGGGGCTCGCCATGATGCGCCGGAATCCGGGCGCGAGAAGAACCACCGCGAGCCAGGTGGGGATGAACATGCCGAGCGCGGCGACGGTCCCACCGAGCAAACCGGCCACCAGGGTGCCGATGAACGCCACCGTGATGACCACGGGCCCGGGCGTGATCATCGAGACCGCCACCGCATCGAGAAACTGCCGCTCGGTGAGCCACCCGTAGCCGGTGACCACGCCCCCGTGCAGGAAGGGCACCACCGCGAGGCCGCTGCCGAAGACCACCAACGAGGCCTTGGCGAAGAAGCCGAAGAGGGTGACCAGCACCGCCGGCTCGGCGACACCATGGAGGCCCGCGAGCCACCACGCCGGGAGCAGCAGCGGAACCGTTCCCCGCCCGAGCCGCGGCGCGACTCCGCGTGCCAGCGGCACCACCAGCCCGCTCAGGACGAAGACCCAGAACAGCTCGCGCTCCGTCGCCGCGACCACGACGGCGTTGAGGAGGAGAATCGCCGCGAGAAGCAGGTCACGCCCGACGGTTCGCGCCGAGAGTGTGACCGCCCCCCGAGCGATGACGGCGATGACGGCCGCGCCGATCCCGTAGAAGACGGCCTGCATCCAGGGCAGCCCGCCGTAGTGCAGGTAACCCCAGGCGAGCAGCAGCACCATGACGAAGGAGGGTCCGACGAACGCCAGGCCGACCAGGGTCGCGCCCAGGAGGCCCGCGCGGATCCAGCCGAGGTAGATCGCGAGCTGCGCCGCCAGCGGCCCCGGCGCCAGCTGGGCCAGCGCGAGTCCCTCCTTGTACTCGGCGTCGGTGATCCAGCCCCGTTGCTCGACCAGGTCCTGCCGCATCGCGGCGGCGAGGGCGATGGGGCCGCCGAAGCCGAAGGTGCCGAGGCGGATGAAGTAGGCGACCCAGGTGCGGAGCGGCGGTGTCACCCCGCGCGATGGGTGAAGGCGGCGTAGAGATCCTCGAACAGCCGGCCGCCGCGCTCCAGTCGCTCCTCGTCGTGCTCGGTGCCGTCCGCGATGCCGCGCAACAGCCGGGCGACACCCTGGGTCTCCGGCCGGCCGAACTGCTCGTCCTTGCAATCGATGTCGTGGACGATCTCGCCGACGGCCGCCAGCGCCGGATCGTCGAGCCCGAACCGGGCGACCAGCGTCTGGAAGGTGCAGCGCTCCCCTTCGTGCGTGTACTCGGCCTCGAACATGTCGAAGCGAAGCTCGCCCGGCGCGGGCCGGTAGCCGCGCGCGGGGACGAACTTAAAGCGCGCCTCGGGGTCGATGAACCGCCGGATCAGCCAGGCGCTGGCGATCCGGTCCACGAACACGCCCTGCCGGGTGACCCAGGTGCGGCCGGGGGCGACCCGCTGGGGGTGCGCCTGATCTCCGGCCGCGGATGGCTCGATGGATTCCGCGTGCAGCATGGCTTCGATCTCCTCGTCGCTGACGCCTTCGACGAACCGCGCCTC
>DASSML010000317.1:0-6448 GCA_035688895.1 Gemmatimonadales bacterium | reverse complement strand
TGAATTCGTCTATCTCCGCCTGGAAGGGGAACACCGCGACAGTGAACTCGAAGGTACTCAGAACCTGCTGACCCTTCAGGCGGTCTTCGCCATGGGGCCGCACAAGCACGAGACCTACTGACAGGAGTCATCGCAGATGCTCACCACACTCATCGCCGCGGCCCTCGCCCTCACCGCTCCGTACGGCCCTCCTGCCGTCCCGCCGGCCGAGGCCGCGCCGCTCAAGATCGTCACCAGTCTCACCACCTACGGCGCCATTACCCGGGAAATCGTGGGCGACAAGGCGACGGTCACCTCGATCGCCCAGGGCGACGAGGATCCACACTTCGTGCAGCCCAAGCCCAGCTTCGTCGCCGTGCTGCGGGATGCCGACCTGTTCGTGACCACCGGCATGGACCTGGAGCTCTGGGTGGCCCCCCTGCTCGACCGGGCCGGGAACCGGAAGGTGTCCGAGGGCGGCCCCGGCTACGTGACCGCCTTCACCGGCATTCACCTGCTCGAGGTGCCGACCTCGCTCAGCCGGAGCCAGGGAGACATCCATGTGGACGGCAACCCGCACATCCACACCGATCCGCTCAACGGAATCATCATCGCCCGCAACATCCTCGGGGGACTCAAGCGGGTCTCGCCCGAGAACGCCGCCTTCTTCGCGGGCAAGGAGCAGGACTTCGAGAAGCGGGTGCTGGAGGCCACCATGGGTCAGGAGCTGGTTGGGATCCTGACGCCGGCCACCGCCTACTCGCTCCTGGATAGCGACAAGCTGCTCGACTTCCTGGCCAAGCAGCAGTACCAGGGCAAGCCGCTGTCGGACCGGCTGGGCGGCTGGCTCAAGCAGGGCGAGGTGTTCCGGGGGAAGGAAATGGCCTGCTACCACAAGGAATGGGCCTACTTCAGCCACCGCTTCCAGGTCACCTGCGCCGAGTACATCGAGGCCAAGCCGGGCATCCCGCCGACGCCGGGCCACGTGCAGGACGTGATCGCGTTGATGAAGCAGCGGAAGATCCCCGTCCTGTTCGCCTCGAATTACTTCGACCGGAACCAGATCCAGCAGGTCGCGGAGCGGACCGGGGCCAAGGCGGTGATCGTGCCGGAGAACACCGGCGGCGCGCCGGGAGTGAACACCTATTTCGACCTGCTCAACACCTGGGTGAGCGGGCTGGCCGCCGGGTTCGGCGGAGGAGCGTCATAAAATGGACCTGAGCCTCTTTCTTCCGCCGCTGGTGGCGTGCCTCGTCATCGTGGCGATCCATTCGTATCTCGGTCTCCACGTCATCGCGCGCGAGGTGATCTTCGTGGACCTCTCGCTGGCCCAGATGGCGGCGTTGGGGTCGGCCGTCGCGATCCTGGCCGGCAGCCAGCCGGATTCGACGACGGCGCTGGTGTGGGCGCTGGGCTTCACCACGCTCGGCGCGGCGCTCTTCGCCCTGACCCGCACCGACGAGCGGGGCGTGGTGCCGCAGGAAGCGATCATCGGAATCGTGTACGTGGTCGCGTCGGCGGCCGCGATCCTGGTGGCGGACCGGACCCCGCGCGGCGGGGAGGCGATCAAGGACATTCTGGTCGGCAGCCTGCTGTGGGTGGACTGGCCCGCCATCGCGCGCCTGGCGGGGATCTATACCGTGATCGGGATCTTCCACTGGGCGCTCAGACGCCGATTCCTGACCATCTCGTTCGAGCCGGAGACGGCGCTCGCGAACGGATGGAGCATCCGCTGGTGGGACTTCCTGTTCTATCTCTCGTTCGGGATCGTGATCACCTTCTCGGTACCGATCGCGGGCGTGCTGCTGGTCTTCTCCTTCCTGGTCGTGCCGGCCGCGGTGGCATTCCAGTTCACCCGCCGGCAGCGGACGCTGGCGGCCATCAGCTGGATCGCCGGCACGCTCGCCTCCGCGGGCGGACTCTGGCTGTCGTTCCGCTACGACCTGCCGACCGGGCCGGTGATCGTCTGCATGTTCGGGGTGGTGCTGCTCGCCGCCTACGGATTGCGCCGGGCGCTCGGACGGGTGCCGGCGGGGGAGGCTTCGTTGGAGCCGGTGCCGGAAGTGTAGCCCCGGCGGCTACCCCCGGTGCTCCCGCTTCCAACCCGGGCGGAACGGCTGGGGGAGCATCGCCGCACGCCGGAGCAGCTCGAAGTGCGGGGCCAGCACGTCGGCCAGGCGCTGGGCCGGCGCGAGGTGAGCCGGATTCAGGACGGCGGGCGGGGCGGCGGTCATGACCAGCGCCCCGTGGACCCGACCCTGCACTCGGAGGGGCACGATGAGCCGGGCCTCACCGGCCACCAGCGCGAAGAGCTGAGGGACCTCTCCGGCCAGCACCTGCCCCAGCCCGGTCCCGGCCACCGGCAGCGAGGGGAGATCGGGAATCGCCTTTCGGTCGCCCGGCGCGAAGAGTACCGCGCGATCGCCTTCGCTCAGACGGAGGGCGATGCGCAGATCGTCGAACGGCAGAAAGCGCCCCGCCCGCTCGGCCACTTCCCGCGCCGTCTCGGCGGGATCGGCTCCGACGGCCAACAGCTGGGCAATCTCCAGCAGGGGCTCGGCCGGGCTCTGTCGTCCCGGCGGCGCCTCCCGAAGCAGCGCCCGCTCCACCAGCAGCGTCACCTCGGGAGCGATCAGCGCGCCGACCTTGGCCAGCAGCTCGGCATCGTGCTCGTCATAGAGATCGGGCCCGACGCTTCCGGCCAGGAGCCAGATGGGCGAGCGGCCCGGCCCGACGGTCCGCGCCGCCACCACCGCCCGCAGCTCGGCGCCGCCCGGCTCGGCGACGGTGAAATACCCGCGAGGCCACCCCCGTTGCCGCGCGGCGTCTGCCACCACCACCCGTCCCTCACCATTCGCCAGCGCCATCAGGTCGAGCGACTCGCGCTCGAGCAGCAGCGACGGATCGGACCACGGCGCGCCGCCCGCGTGCTCGCCCAGACGGTAGTACCGACTTCCGGTGGCGTCGCCCAGCAGCAGCTCGAAGCGATCGTGGGGAACCAGGGGTTCGAGAGCGTGGCTCAGCGCCTGTGCCAGCCGCTGCGGCGACGCCGCGCCGGTGGAGACCTGCGCCACGAGGTCGAGCAGCGCCGCCACCCGCTCGAGCTGATAGACCTGCGATCCGTGCGCCGAGTTCCACTGCCGCGCGAGCCGGCCGAACGTCGGGGCCAGACGCCGAGCCACGAGCTCCAGCAGAGCGATGGCCGCGTCGTCGTATCGATGCTCGCGCAGGTCGGCCAGCAGCAGGAGGCCCACATCGCGCCGTCCGAAGCGCACGGGCACGCACACGACCGAGGCGTATCCGGCATCGTGGACGATTTCCTCGATCAGCCCGAGCTGGGTTGGCTGTAGCTGGGGCGAGGGCAGCGGGACCGCGAGGTCGTCCTGGGCCAGCGCCTCGGGACCGAGGAGAATGGCGCCGCCTTCCCGGGGATAGAGCCAGAGACCGAGCAGGTCGTGCGGCAGGTCGGCGCCGAGCGCGTCAGAGAGAGCCTCGTGCCAGGTGGCGAGGGCAACACGGTCGCCCAGCACCTGGTCGAGGCGGAGAATCGGTACGAGTGGCCCGGCGTGGGGGGGCTCCATGAGGGGGAAGCAGAGGGCAGGAGGTGTGCCGGGTGGACGTGCGAGCGAAGCTCTTCCACAGCAGCGCGTTACCCATCGGCGCTCGGCGGGTCGATGTGGACTGTGGAGCTCGCCGTCGCGTCCTGCCCACACGGGGTTGCAAGCTGCTGCATCGGGGTGCGACAACTTGCGCGGTTGACATACCCCCTCCCCCTATGTAACTTTGCCTCCGACTCCCACTTGGAGTGAACATGGAACGAGCCGTCCTCCACATCGACGGTATGAGCTGCGGACACTGCCTCAACGCCGTCAATCAGGCCCTGGCCCGGGTGCCCGGCGTGCAGGTCGACAGCGTGCGAATCGGACGGGCGGAAGTGAGCTACGACGGAGCCCGCGTGACTCCCGCGCTGCTCGAAACCGCGGTCGCCGACGCTGGATACCGCGCCATCCTCCAGCCATGACCTCGCTGCAGATCGCCGTCACGCTCGTGGGCATCGCGGCGATCGTCTGGGTGAACTGGTACTTCTTCCTGGCCACCCAGCGTCCCGTCGCGGCGGCGGCCCCCGGTACCGGCCCGCAATCGGTCCGTATCGTGGTCGAAGGCGGCTACAGCCCGTCGGTCGTCACGGTGGAGGCGGGCCGGCCGGTCCGGCTCGAGTTCGAGCGTCGCGAGAGCTCCGGCTGCACCGAGGAGGTCGTCGTCCCCGACTTCGGCATCCGGACCTTCCTTCCCGCGCACCAGGTCACGCCCGTGCAGTTCACCCCGGTCAAACCCGGCACCTATGAGTTCACCTGTGGCATGGGCATGGTCCGGGGTCGTCTGATCGCCAGCCCGCGCCCCGGAGCACCGAGCTGATGGCGACCACGCAGACCTCGCTGGAGCAGTGCACCATCCCGGTGTCCGGAATGACCTGCGCCGCCTGCAGTGCCCGGATCCAGCGCACTCTCGAGCGGCGCGAGGGAGTGAGCGCGGCCAACGTCAACCTGATGACCGGCTCGGCCACCGTCAGCTACGATCCGGCGGCCGTCAGTCCCGAGGCGCTGGTGGACGCGATCCGCGCCACCGGCTACGGCGCGGAGCTCCCCCGGCCGGATGATTCGCCCGAGTCACTGCTCGGTGCGCAGGATGCCGCGCGGGCCGAGGAGATCGCCGAGCTGCGGCACAAGCTGCTGGTGAGCCTGGGGGCGGCCGCCGTGGCGATGGTCTTCAGCCTGCCGCTCATGGAGTCGCTCGGCCACGGGCGCGATCCCCTGATGCTGCTCATGGCGCCGTTCTCCGCACTGGTGCATCGGGTCGCGCCGGGCGTGTACGACCTTTCCCCTCGTGTCCTTCGCCTCATCCTCTTGCTCCTGACGCTGCCCGTGGTTGGCTGGGCCGGCCGGCACTTCTACACCCGGGCGTGGACCGCGTTCCGTCATCACAGCGCCGACATGAACACGCTGATCGCGGTGGGCACGGGCGCGGCGTTCGTCTACTCCCTGTTCGCAACCGCCGCCGACCGGTGGCTCGCGAGCCGGGGCATCGAGCCGCACGTCTACTACGAGTCGGTGCTTTGGATTATCGCGCTGGTCCTTCTGGGCAATCTGCTCGAGGCCCGGGCCAAGGGACGAACCTCCGGCGCGATCCGCCGGCTCATCGGACTTCGCCCCGCGACCGCCCGAGTGCTGCGCGACGGAGCGGAGGCCGAGATCCCGCTGGCCGCGCTGCGGATGAGCGACGAGGTGGTCGTCCGCCCCGGCGAGACGGTCCCCGCCGACGGTGTCGTGCTCGAGGGCGGCAGCTGGGTGGACGAGTCGATGCTGACGGGCGAGCCGGTACCGGTGCGCAAGGACGTCGGCGATCGCGTCGTGGGAGCTACCCTCAACCGGAACGGGGCATTCCACTTCCGGGTAGATCGGCTGGGCGGCGACAGCACGCTTTCCCGGATCATTCGCCTGGTCCAGCAGGCCCAAGGCGCCCGCGCGCCGATTCAGCGGCTGGCCGACCGGATCAGTGCGGTGTTCGTGCCGGTGGTGCTCTCGATCGCCATCGCGACCTTCGTGCTCTGGGCCGACTTCGGTCCCGACCCCGCGTTCCTCAACGCGCTGGTGGCGGCGGTGACGGTACTGATCATCGCCTGCCCCTGTGCGATGGGCCTGGCGGTGCCGACCGCGGTCATGGTGTCCACCGGCCGGAGCGCCGAGCTGGGCATCCTGATCCGGGGCGGCGAGGCGCTGGAGCGTAGCGAGCGGCTCCAGACGGTGGTTTTCGACAAGACCGGTACCCTCACCGAGGGTCGGCCGGTGGTGCAGCAAATCGTGACCCAGGGAACGCCCTCGGCGGAGCTCCTCCGGCTCGCGGCATCGGTCGAACGGCTGAGCGGGCATCCGCTGGGCGAGGCCCTCGTGATGGAAGCCGAGCGCCAGGGGCTGACGCTCGACGCAGTGTCCGGACTGGAGGTCCGCACCGGACGCGGGGTGCTCGGTGCCGTGTCGGGACGCCGGGTCGCGGTGGGCAACCGTGCCTTTCTCGAGGAGCTCGGGGTCGACCCGTCCGCTCTATCGGGCGACGCTGAGAAGCTGGCGGCCGAAGGACATACGCCGCTGTTCGTGGCGCTGGACGCGCGGCTCGCCGGGCTCGTCACCGTGGCCGACCCGATCAAGCCGGAGAGTGCCGAGGCGGTGGCTCGGCTTCGCCGCATGCGGATCGAGACCGTGCTCCTGAGCGGCGACATCTCGGCCACGGCCGAGGCGGTCGGGCGCACGGTGGGCGTCGACCGCGTCGTCGCCGACGTATTGCCCGAAGCGAAGCTGGCCGAGATCCGGCGCCTGCAGGAGCAGGGGCGCACGGTCGCGATGGTCGGGGACGGACTCAACGACGCGCCGGCCCTCGCCCAGGCCGATGTCGGGGTGGCCATGGGCACCGGGAC
>DASSML010000316.1:0-2047 GCA_035688895.1 Gemmatimonadales bacterium | reverse complement strand
CGTACTGGTCGGTCTGCCCGGTCTGCTCGCCGAGGTCGAACAGCGCCTCGGCGTAATTGCGGGCGATGGTGACCGGTCTCACGACGGAGCGTCCAGCGTCAGGAGGTACTCGCTGACGATGCGCCGGTCGGTCTCGGTGTCGAGCCGGCTTCCCACCAGCTTCGATGCCGCGGCCAGCGAAAGATCCACGGCCTCGCGCCGAAGGTCGGCCACCGCGCGCTCACGCTCGGCCGCGATCTCCCGCCGGGCGCGCGCCAGCAGCTCGTCCTGCTCCTGCTTGGTCTTCTCGACCGCCAGCGCCCGCTCCTTCTCGGCCACGCCCCGGGCCTCGGCGACGATCCCGGTCGCCTGATGCCGGGCGTCGGCGACCAGCCGCTTGTGCTCGGCCAGCAGCGTCGCCGCCTCTTCCCGGTCCTTCGCCGCCTGGGCCAGCTGGGCCTCCAGCGCCTGCTCCCGGGCCTCCACCGCGCCCAGAATCGCCGGCCAGGCGAAGCGCTTCAGGATGAGCAGCAGGAGGAGAAAGACCACCACGGTCCACACCATCAGCCCGCCCTCGACCGTGAGCGGGCCGCCCGAGGCTTCGGCGGCATGCTCCTGGATCAGACCGGCGGCTCCCACGAACAGCGCGACCATCTGCGTCACTCCTTCGATCCTGTTGCGGCTGCCGCCGGCCGGCGACGGAGCGATCCCGTCACCGGCCGGCCGCGACCGTTGATCAGAATGTGATCTTCCCCTGGATCAGGAAGGCGATCACCGCCACGAACAGCGCGACACCTTCGACCAGCGCCGCGGCGATGATCATCGCGGTCTGGATCCTCGCGGTGGCATCGGGCTGGCGCGCGATGCCCTCGGTGGCCCGGCCACCGATCTGACCGATGCCGATACCGGCGCCGACCACGGCGAGTCCGGCCGCGAGACCCGCACCGATCAGGCCGTAGCCCTTGTCGGCGCCGGCCGCAGCCGCGGCCTGGGCGAGCAGGGTGAGCATGTACAGCATGGTACTCCCTCGTCGTTGGCGGGAGATGCGGTGTTGGCCGCGCCGGCCGCGGGACTGACCGCCTCTCCCAGGGGCGATCCCGCCGCGGTGACCCGCCGACGTCCCCCGCGCGAGGCGAAGGACAGCGGGCATCGTCCGCCGTCCGGCGGACTACCAACCGGGGCGGCGCGAGCGCCCGCCGCCCCGGCGTCCTGCCACTGCTCCTGCTAGTGCTCCGCCCGCATCAGCCCGATGAAGACGGACGTCAGCAGGGTGAAGACGAACGCCTGAAGAAAGGCGACGAACACCTCGAGCAGCATGACCCCGGTGGCGAGGATCGAGGCCCCGATGCCCACGGTCCAGCTCTGGAACAGGAAGGTGAGCCCGATCAGCGCCAGCACCAGCACGTGCCCGGAGGTCATGTTGGCGAAGAGCCGCACGGCCAGCGCGAACGGCTTGGCCAGCTTGCCGATCAGCTCGATCGGCGTCATCACCGCCAGCAGCACCACCTTGAGGATCGACCCGCCGATGCCCCCGGGCAGCCCGCTGGGAAGATAAAAAATCGTCTTCGCGTATCCGACCGGGCCGAGGGCCTGCATCCCGGTCACCTCGATCACGAGGAAGGCGACAACGGCGAGCGCCGCGGTCACGGCGATGTTACCCGTCGCGGTAGCACCCCAGGGCAGGAGCCCGAGAATGTTCATCGCCAGGATGAAGAAGAAGAGGGTCAACAGGTAGGGAGCGTATCCCTCGCCGTGGTGCCCCACGTTGGGCAGGATGACCTCCTGCCGGATGTAGAGCGCGGTGGCTTCCATCGCCCCGGCGAATCCCTTCGAGGGCCGTCCCCGGGCCTGGGCCGCCTGGATGGACCGGGCGCTCAGCGTAAAGACCAGGGCCACCAGCACCGCCGCGAGGAGCATGAAGACCAGGTGCTTCGTGGGCGACATGTCGATCGTCAGGCCGCCGAGGTGAATCGGCTCCCACCGCGGCAGGTGC
Source organism: Gemmatimonadales bacterium (assembly GCA_035688895.1). GTDB lineage: Bacteria > Gemmatimonadota > Gemmatimonadetes > Gemmatimonadales > GWC2-71-9 > CAVVWJ01. The sequence continues at coordinate 75 of DASSML010000316.1, read as the reverse complement.
CACACGCCGAAGGGGGTCTCCACCTCGTGCGAGTTCGCGATGTGGTGGGGGATGTCGATCTGGTTGGAGGGACCG
>DASSML010000315.1:0-4622 GCA_035688895.1 Gemmatimonadales bacterium | reverse complement strand
CCGGGCAGCCAGTGGCACGCTGTCTGGGGTAGTCCCCTCCTGTTGCGCCATGACTCGCGGGGCGACCGCAGCCGTCCCCGCGACGACGATGAACCCACCGACCCACTGCCGGACCGCGCTCATGCGATGCTCTCCTGTGCGCCTCATCGAGTGATCGACGTCCGGTCGTCCGGTCAGTCGGAAAGCGAAGGCGACGGGCCCTCGCGGTGAATGCACTGCCTGTGAATCCCTACCGCCTGGTGTCGTCTCGCCGGTCGTGCTCGAACCGGACCTTTTCCCGCCGCTCGAGCTGCACCACCCGCCCCTCGTGGATCACCATCTCGATGGTGCCGTAACGGATCGAGCGCAGTGCGATCGCCAGCTCACGGGCGAGGGCCGGCTCGAGCGGCAGCTCGGGTGCGGGCCCGTCGGCGGGCGACATGGAGATCGGGGTTCTGGTAGCCATAATCCTATATACCCTATCTAGCTAATAGAGTAAATAGGCAAACAGCATGCCATCGTTATGCCGTTGTAAGTCATTGCCAAATAGCGCTTTATGAAGTGGTAATCAGGGAGGCGTTGTTGATCTGCCGCAGCAGCTGCGCCAGGCTTGTCCCGTCCAGGATCTTAGCCGTGGCGTCTCTCACCTTCTTCATCGCCAGATGGACCCCGCACACCGCCTCGCTGGGGCAGTCGCTGCAGGGCACGTAGGCCGTCTGGCTGGCGCAGGGCACCGGCGCCAGGGGCCCGTCGAACATGCGGACGATCTGGCCCAGGTAGATGGCCCCCGGGTCGCGCGCGAGCAGATAGCCCCCGCCCTTCCCTTTCCGGCTCCGCAGGATGCCCTGGTTCCTGAGCTCGAGCAGGATCAGCTCGAGGAACTTGGGCGGGATCTGCTGTTCCCGGGCCAGGTCGGCAATCCGCACCGGCGCTTCCGGGCCGTGCTCGGCCAGGGCGATGAGAGCCTTGATGGCGTACTTGGCCTTTCGGGATAGCATGCGCGCCCAATGCGAAGGAAACGGCTCGGCCCCGTCACACCGACGGGGCCGCCCTAATTCTACATGTAACCGTCGCGACGCAGCACTTCCAGCCCGCCGCCGCCGGCCTTGTCCTGGGCTCGGCCCGAGCGCTCCGCGATGTTGGCGAACTTGCCCGTCCGCAGCTCGATGATGATCTCGTCCACATTCCGCGCGTCCGACTCGACCGCGTTGGTGCAGGGATAGCAGCCCAGCGACCGGTACCGCATCCCGTTCCCCTGGTTGTAGTAGAGGGAGACCGTGGGGATGTTCTCCTTCTTGATGTACTCCCAGATGTTCAGCTCGGTCCAGTCCAGCAGCGGATGAATCCTCAGGTGGGTGCCGGGCGCGAATTCGGTCTTGAACTGGTTCCAGAATTCGGGCGGCTGGTCGCCGACGTCCCACCCCGACTGCTTGTTCCGGGGCGAGAAGTACCGCTCCTTGGAGCGGCTGCCCTCCTCGTCGGCGCGGGCGCCTACGATGACCCCGGTGAACGGCTCGGTGTTCCGGTCCACCTCGTACTTCCGGGTGGAGTGGTTGAGCCGGTAGCGGGGCCACTCCCCGCTCAGCGTGTGCTTGAGCGCGTCGGTCTTGAGCGCCTTGCAGCACGCGATCCGATCGATGGCACCGTCGGGGTAGGTCTGTTTCGCGTCCAGTGCCTCGCGGTTCTGACCGTAGATCATGGTCAGGTTCCACTCCAGCGCCAGCCGGTCCCGGTATTCGATCATCTCGGGAATCTTGTACGAGGTGTCGATGTGGACCAGCGGAATCGGCACGTGCCCGAAGAACGCCTTCCGGGCCAGCCAGAGCAGCACGGTGCTGTCTTTGCCGATCGACCACAGCATGCCGAGGTTCTTGAAGTTGGCGTACGCCTCCCGCAGGATGTGTACGCTGCGATTCTCCAGCGCGTCCAGATGCTCCAGATCGCCTACCATCAGCGGTCTCCCTCCATGCGTGCCAGGACCCGATCGACGCACTGGTCCACGCTCAGGGCGCGGGTATCGAGCGTCAGCTCGGGATGCTCGGGCGGCTCGTACGGGTCGTCGATACCCGTGAAGTTGCGGATTTCCCCGCGCCGGGCGCGGGCGTACAGCCCTTTGACGTCACGCCGCTCGCACTCCTCTAGCGGCGTCGCTACGAAAATCTCGAAGAACCCGGGACACAGCCGGCGAACGAAGTCGCGCGACTCCCGGTACGGCGACACGAACGACGCGACCACGGTGACCCCGTGCGCGGCGAGCCGGCTCGCCATGTAGCCGGTCCGGCGGAGATGCTCCTCCCGCTCCTCCCGGGTGAACCCGGTGTTCGGGAACACCTCCCGGAGCGCGTCGCCGTCGATGTACTCGACCTCCACGCCGCGGCGCTCCAGCTCCCGGTGCACCCGGGTCGCGATGGTGCTCTTGCCCGACCCGGACAACCCGGTGAACCACAACACCGGCGCCGAGGTCGTGGTTCCCGTCCCCGCGGCGGATCGGGCCGGTGCGCTCACAGGCCGATGACGAAGCTGGGGTTGCGCAGGTCGGGCTTGTTGTAGGTGAGGGGAGAGGGACGCTCCCCATCCCGGCCGGACTGACGGTATACGCAGTCGCCGGCGGCGACGTCCCATTCCATGGTGGGTCCGAGCCGGGGATAAACGTCGGCCTTCCCCTCCGCCACCCAACAGAACTTGAGCGAGCTGCCCGCCTTGACCCGCCGACCGACCGGAATGGTCTTGAGGTACTCCTCCAGCTCCGGCGAGGGATGGGACAGACTCTCGACCACAGTGAGGGGCGTCCCCGGCGCCGGCGCGGTGGAGTAGATCCGCTGCGGCGGACCGGACCGCTCCTCCCGCCACGCACCTCCGCCCTTGACCGCCCAGTACAGCAGCTCGAGCGCCGGGGCCAGGACCACGCCCAGCACCGGCTCGCCCTCTTCGATGAGGGCCACGTTGACGGTGAATTCGGCCCGCCGCTTGATGAACTCCTTGGTGCCGTCGAGCGGGTCCACCAGCCAGAACCGGCGCCAGCTCTGGCGGGCATCGTAGCCCTCCGCGGCGCTCTCCTCGGAGACCACCGGGGTCTTCGGATCGAGCTGGCGCAAGCCGTCCACCAGGATGTGATGAGCGGCCTCGTCGGCCAAGGTGACGGGACTCTGGTCGGCCTTCTCCCGAACGCCGGCCGCCTCGGTATCACCGTAGTAGGTCATCGTGGCCCGGCCCGCCTCGCGGGCGAGCTCGGCCACGCCGGATTGCAGCGGATGGCTCACCATGGGCGGAAGATGATTCCCTTCTCCTGCAGGTGGGCCTTGAGCCGATCCACCGCCTCCGGCACCGCCCCGCCGGGCAGGTGCAGATCCACCGACAGGTCGGTGGTAATGCTGTCGCCGGCCCAGATTGTCTCGATCCAGTCGGGCTGGACGGCGGTCTTGATGACCTCGAGATCGTCCTGGGTCAGCTCGGCCGCCGCGACCACCAGGATGATGCCGGCATCCAGCATCAGGTTGGCCACCTCGGCCAGGCGGCGCATGTGCTCGAGCCGGTTCTCCTGCTTCCGCTCGATGTCGGCGTCCACGCCGTAGAGCACGTTGCCGATGCCGAGGAAGTACACCACCTTGCCGTCGTCGAAGAGCCGCCCCTCGAGCGCCTTGGCGACGCCTTTCCGGTCGTGCTCGTGCTCGCCGGTGACCAGGATGAGCGCGGCCTTCTGGTTGTACTTCTCCGCCCGCCGCTCGGCCTGGATGATGCTCGGCTCCCACTTGTAGTTCCGGAGCATGACCCGGTCGCGCACCGAGGCCTGCCGGTCGGACAGCGCCTCCCGCACGATCCCGCCGCCCCGGATCTCGTAGTCGTCCACGATGACGAAGCGGCTGGTGGACGCCACGTCTTCCGCCAGGTCGCAGGCGATGGCGCGATCCAGCTTGAGCACGCATTCGGCGACGTCGTGACGCTTGACCGCGGCGGCCTGGTCCGTGGGGCCGAGGGTCGAGGCGTCCATGACGCGGAGGATCTCCTCCAGGCGCATGGTGACCCGCATCGTCCCCAGCTTGAGCAGGTATTCCTTGCGCTTGACCATCGGGTCCTTGCCCAGCCAGAACAGGCTCACCCGGAGCCGGGTGGTCACCTGCGGCCTAGGCTCCCGCTCCAGGGCCGCGAGCTCGCCGCGGGTGATGTAGATCTGCTCCTGAAGCGTGAAGCCGACCTGGGAGCCAGCGACGGCGCGGCTCTGGGTGGGCCGGTTGAAGGCCTCGATGGTCTTCACCCGGCTCTTCTTGCCCGAGGGATAGAAGACCACGGTGTCGCCCACTGCCACGGTGCCGGACTCGATCGTCCCCGCCACGATGCGCCGATCGTCGCCCTGCTTGGTGAACTTGTAGCCGTCCTGGACCGGCATGCGGAAGGAGCGCTCCACCGGCGGAGGCTCGGTGTGGAACGCGTCGAGCGCATCGAGCACCGTCGGCCCGCTGTACCACGAGAGGTTGGCCGAGCGGTCGGCGATGTTGTCCCCGCCCCGGCCGGAGACCGGGATGAACGCGGAAGGCTTGATGCCGACCTGGTCGAGGAAGGCGCCGTACTCGCGGGTGATCCGCTCGAAGACGCCCTCGTCCCAGTCCACCAAGTCCATCTTGTTGACCACCACCGCCAGCTGCCGG
>DASSML010000314.1:0-3586 GCA_035688895.1 Gemmatimonadales bacterium | reverse complement strand
CTGGGCGATGATGATGTTGGAGACGTCGTCGTTGATTGGGGCGCCCAGGAACACGATCCGATCCATCAGGAGCCGGGAGAAGATGTCGTAGGTCCGCTCGCCCCGGCTGGAGCGCTCGATGATATAGGGCGGATACAGGGTAGCCATCGTCAAGAAGTCGCCTCGTCGACAGTGGACTGCGAGAGAAGGTACGCGAATGCCTTCTCCTCGGTGATGGAGCGCTCGAGCTCGCCCAGCCGGTTGGCCTTCTGCAGGTTGCCGTATAGCTCGGCCACGGGCACTCCGCGTGCTTCGGCCAGCTGGGCGATGCGGGCGTCGAGCTCCGCCTCGGTGGCCCGGAGTCCCTGGGCCTCGACCAGCGCGTCCAGCGCCAGGTCGCGGCGCACCTGGGTCTCCGCGACCGGATGGAACTGCTGCTCGAACGGGCCGAGCTGGTCCGGGGGAATGCGGTACATCTCGGCGTAGCCGTGCATCAGCCGGTGCACCAGCGACTCGGGCGCGGGCACCTGGTTGGCCTCGATGACCTGCAGCAGGAGCGCCTGGCGCACCTGCGCGTCCGCTTCACGGACAGCCTCTCGCTCCAGGTCCTGGCGGACGGCGGTGCGCAGGGCGGCCAGATCCTCGAAATCGCCGACCTCGCGGGCGAAGGCGTCGTCCAGCGTCGGGAGCTCCTGGCGCTTGACCTCGTGCAGCGTCACCCGAACTTGACGGCTCTGCCCCCGCCGGGACTCGTCCGGGTGATCGTCGGGAAAGCGGACCTCGCTGTCGGCGCTCTCGCCGGGCCGGAGGGCCATGATCCGCTCCTCCAGCTCCGGGATGGCCTGGTTCTGCCCCAGGACCAGGTCGTAGGGCTGGGAGGCGCCGGGGTTGCCGTCCTCCAGCGGGGCGACCTCGACCCGGACCATCTGCCCCGGCGAGGGCTGCTCCCCGCTCACCGGCAGCCAGGCCGCCTTCTGCTCCTGCAGGCGAGCCAGCTGCTCGTCCACGGCCGCGTCGGTGACCGGCTGGACCCGGCGCTCGACCTTGAAGCCGCCTACCCGCTCCAGCTTGATCTCCGGCCGCACCTCGACCAGGAGGTCGAACTCGATCGGGCTGCCTTCCTCGAACTTGAGATTCCGGATGGAGGGGTCGGTGATGGGCTTGAGCGATTCGGCGGTCTTGGCGGTCTCCCAGCTCTCGCGGAGGACTTCCTCGAGCACGGTCTGCCGGATCGCGTCGTTGAACCGCTTGCGCACCACGGCGACCGGGGCCTTGCCCGGGCGGAAGCCCGGTAGACGAGCCCGCTGCGCATAGTATTGCACCGCCTTTGCCTCGGCCTGACGCACCCGGTCGACCGGCACGGTCACCCGGAGCGACTTGGAGGCCGAATCCTCGGCGGTCTTCTCGACGGTGATCTGACTCATAGTGCGGGGAATCTACCCCCAAAGGCTGGCAGGGGGGAGCCAGCCGGCGGGGCCGAGGGGCGGCCCCACCGGGGTGGTGCGGCGAGAGTGTCTACTTCTGGGTGACGGGGGCCGCGGTGAGGGGCTTCGACCAGGTGAGGGTGAGGCCCACCCACCCTTTGACGTCGTTGGTCACCCCGGGCTTGGTGAACTTGGTGAACTCGTCGTTGGCGACGAGCAGGTGCGCCGTGGGCGCCAGGACAACCGGGCCAGCCGCCAACGCGCCCGTGGCCGAAAAGTCGAGGTGGGTCAGACCGTTCTCGGAGAAGTTGGCGATCTCCGAGGGGTCGTTTTGGTTCACCGCCTGGCCCGCGCTCCAGCCCGCCAGGGCGCCGAAGGTCAGGGGGAAGCCTTTGATCGCCTGCAGCGTGTGGGTCAGGGTGGTCTCGAGATAGAGCCCGTCTACCTTCGCCACGTCATAGAACGCCGACACCTTCGGGGCGAGCGGCAGGCCGGTCGCCTGGAGCTTGCCGTACACCTCGAACGTCTGGTTGGCCTCGTTGGTGAGCCCGCTCTCGTTGGGGAAGAGGTAGAGCAACCCGCCCATCGTTCCGGTGAAGGTCGTCCCGAGCGGGTGGCCGTACTCGGCCCACACATCGATCTCGGTGGCGTCCCACGGGCCGGTCCCACCTCCCTCGCTGAAGTCGTTCACCGGGTCGTCGTACTGGCCCGCGTCGATGTTGCCCCAGACGCCGATCACCGCCGCGCCGCCGCCGCCTGGAACGCTCAAATAGGCGTCCGGCTGGACCACGACCTTGTTGGTCATGGTGACGCCACGCCAGGTGTAGTTGTTGAAGGCGCCCGCGTCGGTGGTGAGGACCATCTGACCGGCGAGCCGGTCCGGCCCGGCCAACGCGGCGAGCGCCACCACCCCGCTCCAGATCGCCATCTGCTGCTTCATGAGCTTCTCCCCGAGATGAAGTGTGATCGGATCGCGAAATCGAAACGCCCGCTCCTGGGAGCGGGCGTGGGTCGGAACGGTGGACCTGTCGCGCACGAGCTCCCTAGTCCGGCGGCAAGGCGGCCGGATTGGCGTTGGGATTGAGCTGGGGATTGGCGTGCACCGGGGCCTCGAGCGGCGTGTGGGCGACGGGATGGCCGATGGCAGACAAGTTAAGGCCGCCTCCCCAGACTGTCAAGAGAATTGTGCAAATTTTACACAAATGCTCACACAGACATACCAGAATTGGCGAAAATTGGCCTGAGTGCGCCATGTGATTGGCAGATGATGCAGATACTGGTAGACAGCTTCCACGCTGTCGCCTGGCCTGGAACGGCTCAGTGTCCGGTGGGATTGGAGCGGAGGTGGAGTCCAAAGCCGGGTTCATTGCTGCTCCGAACGCGGCAGGCGCGAGCGCCGATAGCCCGACGACCGGTCGCCAGATGGCGAGCCGGTCGTCAAGCGGAGCATTCCCGGCGCCGGCCGGGGACCGAAGCGAGAGCTAGGGCAGCAGCGTCAGGTGCGCACGACGGTCGTCCGACGTCGGTCGGCAATTGAGACGCTGGAACATCGCGACCGTCAGGAGATCGTTGGATTGGCCCCGGAGCCGGTCACTCCGCCGGCAGAGGAACCGACTCTGCTGCTTGAGCCGCGCGGCGACGTCGTGGACGTTCGCCACCGTCAGCTCGAGGTCCGCGCGACGCGCCCGTGCCCCCTCAGGCACCGGTGCGCTCCGCGTGCTGGCCGTCGCCCAGGACCTGCGCGACCGTCTCGAGCAGCTCGTCCGGCCCGAACGGCTTGAGCAGCAGCCGGGCCCCCGGAACCACCGGCTCGCGCCCGGTGATGAAGAGCACCGGCACGCTTGGCCGCATCGGCCGGAACTCGCGGGCGAACTCGGACCCGGTCATCACCGGCATGTTCATATCGACGATCGCCAGCGCCAGTGCCCCCGAAAAACCGCGGACTACGGAGAGCGCGACTTCCCCGTGCTCCGCCTCGAGCACGGCGAACCCGGCGGACTCCAGCGTGCGGGCGATGACCGCGCGCACGCTGTCCTCGTCGTCGACAACCAGGATGGTGGCGGTTGGCAAGGATACCAGCTCGGTGTGTAGCTCACCACTAAAATGCAGGAAAACCCCGTCGCGAGCCAGTTGAGCTCGCCTGAGCTATCGCCGGGGCATCGCCCGGGCCGAGGCGGTCCGGG
>DASSML010000313.1:0-3903 GCA_035688895.1 Gemmatimonadales bacterium | reverse complement strand
GGTCGGCCCGTCTCCGGACTGGCTCGCCCGGCGACTCGAGGCGGCCGGCGTCCGCTCGATCAACAACGTGGTGGACGCCACCAACTACGTCATGCTCGAGCTGAACCAGCCGATGCACGCCTATGATGCGGCCACCCTCCGGGGCTCGGCGCTCATCGTGCGGCGCGCGCGCGCGGGCGAGCGGGTCACGACCCTGGACCACGAGGAGCGGAAGCTCGACGGCGAGATGATTGCCATCGCCGATGGAGGCGGCGTCATCGGCCTGGCCGGAGTCATGGGCGGCGCCGACACCGAAGTCGGGAACTCGAGCCACGACATCCTACTCGAGGGCGCCTACTGGGAGCCTCGCCGGATCCGGCGGACCCGGCGCGCCCTCGGCATGAGCACCGAGGCGAGCTACCGGTTCGAGCGCGGCATCGACCGCTGGAACGGCGCCGAAGCGATGCGGCGCTGCATCGAGCTCATCCTCACGACCGCCGGCGGCGCCCTGGCCGATGCGCCGCTCGACCTGTGGCCCGAGCCGTCCCACCCACCGCGCATCTTCCTCCGGCCGGCGCGGGTGGCCCGGGTCCTCGGCGTGGAGCTGCCGTGGGCTTCGCTGGAGAAATACCTCGTCGCCATCGGGGCGACCGTGGTCTCCAAGCCGGACGACGGGCGAATCGCGGTGGACGTTCCGGGCTGGCGTCCGGACCTCGTCGCCGAGATCGACTTGATCGAGGAGATCGCCCGTCTGCACGGGTACGAAGCCTTTCCGTCGGACCTCCACCCCTTCCGTTTGGGCAGCCTCCCCGATGCGCCGATCGAGGCCGCGGTGCATGCGGTGCGCCGAGGCCTGGTGGCCGAGGGACTGTACGAGGTGAGCTCACTGCCACTGGGGAAGGCCGATGGCGACGGAAGCGTGCGCCTGGTGAACCCGCTCTCGGCGGAAGACGCCTGGCTTCGACAGCGGCTTCTCCCCGGGCTGGTCCGCCTGGTCGAGTACAACTGGGCCAATCACGTCGCCGACGTGCGACTGTTCGAGATCGGCACCGCGTTCTCGGCTGGGGCGCCCGGCGAGCGGCCCCGGGAAGAGATCCGGGTCGCCGGCGTGCTGACCGGCCGGCGCGAGCCGGCCCACTGGAGCGGCACCGGAGCCGAGCCGCTGGATGTCTGGGATCTCAAGGGTCGGTTCGAGGCCGCCGTCGCTCTGGCGATTCCCGGTGGGGCGGTGCAAGTTGAGCGCAATCGCTGGGTTGCCCTGGATGCCGAGGGTCGACCGGCGGGCGAAGCCGGGCCGCTGCAGGCCGACGCTCCGCCCTGGGCCGCCCCGCTGTACGGCTTCGAGCTTCGGCTCGATCCGGCGCCACGCCGGCCGCCCCGGTTCACCTCGCTACCGACCACTCCCGCCGTCGAGCGGGTGCTGGCCCTGCTCCTGCCGGACGGGGTCCGTCAGGACGCGGTGACCGGAGTGCTACGCCGCGCCGGCGGCGACCTCCTGGAGCTGGTGCAGGTGGAGAGCGACTATCGGGGACCGGAGCTTCCGCCGGGCACCCGGAGTGTCGCGTTCCGACTCACCTTCCGGGCCGCCGACCGGACGCTGCGTGATGCCGACGTCGACCAGCTGGAGGCGCGAATCCTGACGACGTTGGCCGAAGAGCTGAGCGTGCGCCGGCGCGATGCCGGGTCGGCGCGAGGGGGAGAGTAGACGTGGCCCATTCCTACGAACGACCGGACCTCAAAGCGCTGGACGATCTCGACCAGATCCTTCGCCATCTGACCGACGAGCTCGCCGGTTGGCGCCGGCGGAGCCTCCGGGCCGAGGCCGAGCTGGCGGAGGCCGCGGCGAGCGGCGGCAAGGTGGCCGGGCCCGAGCTCAAACAGGCGCGAGCGCGGGTCGTCGAGCTGGAAGCGGAGAACCAGACGCTGCGCCAGCGGATCGAGGCGGCCCGTGAGCGCCTCGCGGGGCTCGCCGCCCGCCTCGCGTTTCTCGAGCAGCACGGGGGAGGAACCGCCGCGTGAGCAGCGCCAAGAACGCCGTCCGGGTCACCATCGGTGGCGAAGAGCTGACCGTGCGCTCCGAGCTGCCGCCGGAGTACACTCGTGAGGTTGCCGCCTATCTCGACGCGGCGCTCAAGCGGGTGCGCGATTCGCTCCCGTCGGTGGACGTGCAGAAGGCCGCGATCCTCGCGGCACTCGCCATCACCGACGAGCTGTTCCAGGCCCGCCGCAGCGACCGGGAGATCGCCAACCGGATGACCGCGCTGGCGGACGACCTCTCCCGACTCCTGCCCCCGGCCAAGCGCGGCAAGCGCCCGGCCGCTTCCTGACGGAGATACCGATGCCACGGGACCTGCTCCTGCCCACGCTCGCGGGGGTGGCGGCCGGACTTGTGGTCGCCCTGCTCGCGGTCGCCCTCTGGATCCGCCGCCAGCGGCGCGCGGCCGATGGCATCGTGGCAACGGCCCAGAAGGAGAGCTCCCGGATACGCGCCGAGGCCGCCCGCGACGCCGAATCGGCCAAGACCGAGATGCTGGTGGGCGCCCGGATGGAGACCCTCAAGCTGCGCGAGGAGCTCGACCGGGAGGTGCAGCGGCGGCGGGAGGAGTGGGAGCGGGGCGAGCGTCGGGCCGAAGAGCGCTCCCGGGCGCATGATCGGAAGGTCGAAGAGGTGGAGGCCCGGGAACGCACCCTGACCAAGCGCGAAGAGGGGCTGGCGCAGCGGGAGCTGGCGCTCCGGGTCCGCGAGAACGAGGCCGGGCGGATGGAGCAGGAGCAGCGGATCAAGCTGGAGCGGATCGCCGGGCTCAGCTCGGAAGAGGCGAAGCGGGAGATCCTCCAGCACGTCGAGGACGAGGCCCGGGGGCAGGCCGCGGCGCTGGTGCGCGACATCAAGGACCAGGCCAAGCGCAGCGCGGACCGGGAGGCTCGGCGGATCATCTCCATCGCCATTCAGCGACTCGCGGCGGAGCACACCGCGGAGACCACGGTCGCGGCGGTGCCGCTCCCCAACGACGAGATGAAGGGTCGGATCATCGGGCGCGAGGGGCGGAACATCCGCGCCTTCGAGACCGCCACCGGGGTGGACGTCATCATCGACGATACGCCCGACACCGTGATCGTGAGCTGCTTCGACCCGATCCGGCGGGAGGTGGCGCGACGCTCGCTGGAGGCCCTGATCCAGGATGGCCGCATCCACCCCGGCCGGATCGAAGAGATCGTGGCGAAGGTCCAGCAGGAGCTGGACGCCCAGCTGGTGGAGCTGGGCGAGCAGGCGGCGTACGAGACCGGCATCCACGGGCTCCACGCCGAGCTGATCAAGCTGATCGGCCGGATGCGCTACCGCACCTCCTACGGCCAGAACATCTACGACCATTCGAAGGAAGTGGCCTGGCTGGCGGGGATGATGGCGGCGGAGCTGCATCTCGACGTCCAGCTTGCGCGCCGGGGCGGCCTGCTCCACGACGTCGGGAAGGTGTTGACCCACGAGGGCGAAGGAACCCACGTCGAGCTCGGCGTCGACGTGGCGCGCCGGTACGGCGAGTCGGCCGCGGTGATCAATTGCATCCAGGCCCACCACGATGACGTGCCGCATGAGTCGGCCGAGTCGGTGCTGGTGCAGGCGGCGGACGCCATCAGCGGCGCTCGCCCCGGAGCCCGCCGCGAGGCCTTCGAGACCTACGTGAAGCGGCTTACCCGGCTGGAGGAGATCGCCAACGGGTATCCCGGCGTGGAGAAGTGCAACGTGATCCAGGCGGGCCGGGAGGTCCGTGTGGTGGTGGTGCCGGATCGGATCGACGACGGGGCCGCGGCCCAGCTCAGCGAGACGATCGCGCGGCGGATCGAGGACGAGCTGCAGTATCCGGGACAGATCAAGGTGGTAGTCATCAGGGAGACACGAGCCGTGGGCATTGCACGATGAGTGGG
>DASSML010000312.1:0-8662 GCA_035688895.1 Gemmatimonadales bacterium | reverse complement strand
CCTGGCGGTCACCGACGAGATCTACGAGCACATCCGCTATCGCGGTGAGCACGTGCCGATCGCGACCCTGCCCGAGATGCGGGGGCGCACCGTCACCATCAGCGGGGCGAGCAAGACGTTCGGCGTGACCGGCTGGCGGGTAGGCTGGATCATCGCTCCCGCCGCGCTCACCGACGCGATCCGCAAGGTGCACGACTTCCTCACCGTGGGCGCGCCGGCCCCGCTGCAGGAGGGCGTGGCGGCGGCGCTGGAGCAGCTGGACGACGAGTTCTACCGCGACTTGGCCCAGGGCTACCAGCGGAGGCGCGACACGCTCCACTCCGCCCTGGTCGGTGCCGGCTTCCGCTGCACTCCACCCGAGGGCGCCTACTACATCCTGGCGGACTACTCGGCGGTGTCCGACCTGGCCGACGACACCGCCTTTGCGGTGTGGCTCTCGCGCGAGGTCGGGGTGACGCCGGTCCCGGGGTCGAGCTTCTTCCGCGAGGGCGGCGGAGGGCGCTCGCTGGTACGCTTCGTCTTCTGCAAGACCGACGATGTGCTCGCAGAGGCCGCGAGGCGGCTCGCCGGCATCGGAAGCGCGAGGCCGGCCGGCCGGGGCGAGCGGGAGGCCGCCGTGCGGAGCGGACTCCAGTCGTGACCGAGCGCGCACTCGCGGTCGTCACGGGCGCGAGTGCCGGGATCGGACGCGAGTTCGCCGAGCAGCTCGCCGCTCGAGGGTACGACCTGCTGGTCGTCGCCCGGGACAGCGGTCGCCTGGAGGAGCTCGCCGGGGTGCTGGCGCCGAGGCACGGCATTCGGGTCGAGCCGCTCTCGGCCGACCTGAGCCGCGAGGACGGCATCGGCCGGGTGGCCGACCGAATAGCCGGCCTCGAGCCCGCGCTCCTGGTCAACAACGCCGGGTTCGGCACCACGGGGACGCTGGCGCGCACCGACCCCGCGCGTCAGACGGACATGGTGCTGCTCCATACCCTGGCTCCCCTCCGACTCACCCTGGCCGCCCTGCCGGGCCTGCTCCGACGGAATGCGGGCGGGATCATCAACGTCTCCTCGGTCGCCTCCTTCCTCGCCTCGCCCGGCAGCGTGACGTACTGTGCCACCAAGGCGTACCTCACGGTGTGGTCGGAGGGGCTCGCCATCGAGCTCAAGGAAACCGGTGTGCGGGTGCAGGCGCTCTGTCCCGGCTTTACCTACAGCGAGTTCCACCAGCGGATGGGTGCCCGACGCCGACGGGCGCCGGCCTTCATGTGGCTCAGCGCGCGGCAGGTCGTGACTGCCTCGCTCGCCGCGCTCGATCGTGGCGGCCCCACCGTGTGCATTCCGGGCTGGCAGTACCGTGCCATCGTGGGCACGCTGCGCCTGCTGCCTCGCGGATTGGTAGGTCGATTGGCCTACGCCCGCGAGCGGCCGGTGTGACCTGAGTCCTAGCGACGAACGCTCGTAGACCGATAGCATCGGTCGGTCGATACCAGGACCGACCGATGCCCGCTCGTCTCTCATCCCTCCGCGTTCTGCCTCGGCTCGTCGCCCTGGCTTCCTTCTCAGCTCTAACGGCCTGTTCCGGTGACGGCATCGTCGTTCCCGGAGATGGATCGATCGCTCGGCTCGTGGCGGTGGCCGGAGATGGACAGCGCGCCATCGCCGGGCAGCCCGTCGCGCAGCCGCTGGTGGTCCGGGCCGTGGACCAGTCCGATCGTCCGGTCACCGGAACGGAGATCACATTCCGGTTCATCAATACCGACGGCCGAGTCGCACCCGGAACGGTGGCCACGGGCGCCGACGGCGAGGCCACCGCAGCGGTCACACTGGGTGCGTCGGTTGGGGCGCAGGTGGTCGAGGCCCGGGTGGTGGACCCGGAGGGTCTCGCGGTGGAGTTCAACCTCACGGCGTTGCAGCAGGAGACGCCTCAGCCGCCGGACCCGCCCGACACTACGGGGAATGGCGGAAACGGCGGTGGCAATGGGAACGGGGGCAACGGCAACGGTGGCAACGGGAATGGTGACGACGGCGGCAGTGTAGGCGGTGGCGGTGGGGGCGGTGGAGGCGACATCGACGGCGGGAGCGGGGGCGGATCGGCCGGGGGCGACGACGGAAACGGCGGAAGCGGAGGCTCAGCGGGTGGTGGCGACGGGGGAGGCGGAGGGGGAGGTGGCGGTGGCGGTGGCGGCGATGAAGGCGGCGGCGGCAACCACGGGAACGGCAACGGGCATCACGAGCACGGCGACAACGGCCACGGCCATGACCACCATGGGGGGTGACGATTGATTGCCCGGGAGGTGTGGACGAAACGGGGGAAGACGTCCTAGTTTATTATCACCGGAAAGACCCGCCGAACCGTTGAGGAGGACCCGACCCATGCGCGCCCTGTCCCTCGTTCCGCTCGCCTTCGTGGTGGTGGTTGCCGGTTGCGGCTCGGAGCCGGAGCAAAGCGGGCGCGCGTCCGGTGTGCCACACCGGGACTTGACCCTGCAGGAGGCTCCGGCCCCCGACGTGACGGTCGTCTCGGGCGTGGAGTTGCCGCAACCCCGTCCGGAGCGTCCCAGGGTCCTTCGGCCCCAGCGGTCACCGCAGTCGGCGCTGGGTCCGTCGCGGTCCCACACGCCTGAGGCCGCTCCGACGGCCGAGGCGGTGGCGGTCTCGGCCGTCGCCCCGGCGCCGGCTCCGGCAGCCGCTCCCCCAATCGTCGATGAAGCCGCCGACCCCCACGCGCTGGCGCCGGGGAGGACGGTCACCATCATTCCCGCCAGCAGCGGGCCGTCCATGGGCTCCGACCGGGGGGTGGACGAGATGCCCTCTCGGGCCGGACGCGCCATCATGATGGCCGGCGGCCACGGCGATACCTGCCGTCCCCACGGCGGGGGTGCCTTGCGCTGAGCCCTGCAGGGTCGATGGATGCCTTCCCGAGGGGTAGCGGTCGCGCTGCCCCTCTTGTTATGCTTGAGCCTCGTTCGCTGATCCCGTACCCGTAATTGGGCTTCCGGCCCCCCTGACCGGCACCACCGCTCGAGGCGTAAGGCCTGGTGTGGTGGGGTGATCGCGCGCGCAGGTGCCCGTGCAGGTGACCCAACACAAGCAGCTGGGGAGGTTCGCATGAGGTATGCTTGGCTGATCGCGCTCGCCGTCGTGGCGACGACCGGTTGCAACCAAGCCGAGTTGAAGAAGGCGTTGGCTGAGGCGAAGGCCGCCGAGGCGCAGAAGGACAGTCTTCTCACCGAGGTTCTGGAAACCACGCAGTTCGTCAGCGACGTCAACAGCGAGCTGGCGAAAGCCAAGACCGTTGCGACCAAGACGGCCAGCACCGACCCGGGCGTTCCCGGCGCCAAGAAGGACCGTGAGGAGCGGGTCGCGGCCCTCGAGCGGGTGAAGACGGTCATCGCCAAGCTGAATGAGAGCGAGGCGAAGCTGGCGGAGACCGAGACGCGTGCCAAGTCGTCGCGGCAGCGCAACGCGAGGCTCCTGGCCCAGATCGAGACCTACAAGAAGACGATCGAGGACCTGAAGACCACCGCCGAGCAGCAGAAGACCGAGTACGAGGCCGCGCTGGCGGAGAAGGACACCCAGATCGCCACCCTGGCGGGCCGGGTGGACACGCTCACCACCGAGAAGGGCCAGCTCGAGACCGACAAGGCCGCCCTGACCGACACCGTGGGCAACCTGACCGCCTACAAGAACACGGTCTACTACGCGGTCGGCACCAAGGACGAGCTGATGAAGAAGGGGATCGTCACCAAGGAAGGCAGCAAGTTCCTGGTGTTCGGCGGCAGCCGGCTGGAGCCGGCCCGCAACCTGACCCCGGATCTCTTCACCGCGATCGACAAGACCCAGCAGAAGAGCATTCCGCTGCCGCGGACCGACAAGAAGTACAAGATCGTCTCGCGGCAGAGCCCGACCTTCCTGGGCGGGACTGTCGGCAAGGACGGGGCGGTGACCGGAACGGTCGAGATCGCCCAGCCGGAGGAGTTCTGGGCGGCCAGCAAGTACCTGATTCTGGTGCAAGACTGAGCTAGAGAAGGCTGAAGGCGAAGGGGGCGCTCGACCTGGTCGGGCGCCCCCTTCTGCTTTGGGGGTGCCGGGTTGACGGAGGGTTGAGGCAGGGGGCGATGGTGATTGGCGTAAGAGGCGCCCAGAAATGTGGGCAATGTGTCAAATTTTTAGTTCAGTAAGTTGCTGTAGCACTTGGTATTTGCAGTATGATTGTAAACATCTTGCACATCGGAGTGGAGAAAGCCGCCCCAGGGCCAGCCTTCCAGTGACCCCCGGCACTGAGTCCGCAGCAGGCGGGGGCCATCTTGGCCCATCGCAATGCTCCATCGCGGTGCTGGAACCACTCAGATTCGGGAGGCCAAGTGCGCAAGATTTCCCTGGTCGCTGCGGTCGCGGTCCTCGCGGCCACCAGCGCTTGCAAGAAGACCGGTGAGGGCGAGTATCAGGTCGAGAAGCCGGTCGTGGGCACGCAGACCGACACGGTCAATACGCCGAGCGTGGAGACCGGCACGGTGAAGGACACCGTGAGTGTGCCCGAGGTGAAGACCGAGAAAAAGGAAGTGAACCTGCCGAAGGTCGAGGTGAAGACCCCGGAAGACCGGAAGGACAGCAACTAAGGCGCGCAGGCGCCGGCAAAGGGTCGGGGGCGTTCCCCGGCCCGTTCGCGCCCCGGAAGGACCGCTCGGTCCTCCGGGGCGCGGTATATTCAGGCTCCACGCAACACACAGGGAGCCGGCGCGATGAGGGGCAGGCGTCTGCTGGGGCTGGTCATGGGGGCCGCCGTCGCGCTTGCCGCGTCGGGCGCCGCGCAGGAGGTCGTCGCCGTCCGCGCGGGACGGCTGGTGGACGTGGACCGGGGCGAGGTCCGGCGGGACCAGCTCATCGTGATTCGGGGCGAGCGCATCGAGTCCATCCTGCCGGGGACCAGCCGCCCGCCCGCGGGCGCCAGGGTGATCGACCTGTCCCGCGCCACCGTCCTGCCCGGCCTGATCGACTGCCATACCCATCTCATCGGCGAGGTCGGTCTGTCCGACGTCCTCCTGCCGCTCGAGCGGAGCGAGGCCCAGGAGACGTTCTCCGGGGTCCGGAACGCCCGGGCGACGCTGCTGGCGGGCTTCACCACGGTGCGGGACGTAGGGACGTACCGGGCCTTCGTGGACGCCGCCCTCAGGGATGCGATCAACGACGGCACGGTGATCGGGCCGCGGATGAAGGTCGCCGGTGCCTATGTCACGGTCACGACCGGCGGTGGCGAGCTGGTGGGCGCCGCTCCGGACGTTACCCTGCCTGCCGCCTTCCGTTTCGGGGTCGCCAACTCGGTGGACCAGATCCGCGAGCGGGTCCGCGCACTCCTCAACGGGGGCGCCGACTTCATCAAGGTGATCGCCACCGGCGCCGTGCTCACCCGGGGGACCAAGCCCGGGGTGTCCGAGTACACCGAGGAGGAGATCCACGCCGCGGTCGAGATGGCCGCGGAGTACGGCACCGACGTCGCGGCCCACGCGCACGGGGCGGAGGGGATCAAGCGCGCGGTGCGGGCCGGGGTACGGTCGATCGAGCACGGCTCGCTGATGGACGACGAAGCCATCGCGCTGATGAAGGAGCACGGGACCTGGCTGGTGGCCGACATCTACGACGGGGACTACATCGCCACCGCAGGGAAGGAGCAGCATTGGCCGGAGGAGTTCCTCCGGAAGAACGAGGAGACCACCGAGGCCCAGCGGGCCGGGTTCCGCAAGGCGGTGGCCGCCGGGGTCAAGATCGCCTACGGAACCGACAGCGGGGTTTACCCCCACGGTCTCAACGCCCGGCAGCTCCCCTACATGGTGCGGTACGGCATGACTCCGATGCAGGCCGTCCAGAGCGCCACCATCTCGGCGGCCCGGCTCATGCGCTGGGAAGACCGGGTGGGCTCGATCGCGCCGGGCAAGTACGCCGACCTGATCGCGGTCGACGGCGACGCGCTGGCGGATCTCAAAAAGCTCGAGCAGGTCGGGTTCGTGATGAAGGGCGGGGTTGTTTACAAAGGGCAGTAGGCTCGGCGGGCATCAGGGCCCGTAGCGGAGATGGTGCAGCCGGTTCACCCGAAGGGCACGAAGAAGCACGAAGGACACGAAGAAAGACAACAACAGATTTTTTTCGGGTGTGTGGGGCGGCTTCGTGGCCTTCGTGCCACCTTTGTGTCCTTCGTGTGAAAAACGCCGCAGGAGTCCTGGATGAAACGACAGATCGTTCTTTGCGCCACGTTCATGATCGGTGCCACGGGAGCCGCGAGCGCACAGCGGGCGGTCGTGTCGCGCGACCTGCTGCGCCTTCGCGAGGTGTCCGACCCTCAGGTGTCGCCCGACGGCGGGTGGGTGGCGTATACGGTCTCCACCTCGGATACGGTGCGGGATCGGCGGGACAAGGACATCTGGATGACGAGCTGGGACGGCGCCCGCTCGGTTCGGGTCACCAGCAGTCCCGACCAGGAGCACACGCCGCGGTGGAGTCCCGATGGACGCTACCTCGCGTTCCTCTCCTCCCGGCAGGACCCGCACGACGCCGACCAGCTCTGGCTGCTCGACCGGTCCGGGGGTGAGGCGGAGCGGGTCACCAGCCTGCCGGGCGGCATTTCCGAGTACGCCTGGGCGCCGGACGGCCACCGGCTCGCGCTCATCGCCTCCGATCCGCCGGCGGATTCGCTGCCCGTCACCGGCGACTCGACCGCCCGCCGGCCCAAGCCCATCGTGGTGGACCGGTTCGTCTTCAAGTACGACGGCGAGGGCTTCCTGGGCGCCGAGCGGGACCACCTCTACCTGTTCGACCTCGCCAATCGGCGCGCGGAGCTGGTCACGCCGGGCCCGTACGACGAGACGATGCCGTCCTGGTCGCCCGACGGGCGCCGGATCGCCTTCGTGAGCCGCCGGCGGCCGGAGTTCGACCGCACCGACAACTGGGACATCTACGTCGTGGACGCGAAGGCGGGGGCCGAGCCGCGCCAGGTCACCACCTTCCAGGGCGCCGACATGGACCCGGAGTGGGGCAGCCGAGCGCCGGCCTGGAGCCCCGACGGCAAGCTCCTCGCGTACGTGCAGGGCGGGCGGCCGGAGCTGATCTACTACGCGATGCAGAAGGTGGCCGTGGTGCCGGTGGACGGCGGGCCGGCCAGGGTCCTCACCGGAGAGCTGGACCGGAACGTCCTCTCGCCCACCTTCAGCGAAGACGGCAAATCGGTGGTGTTCCTGCTGGAGGACGACCGGGTCTACCACCTGGCCCGGGTGCCGGTCGGCGGCGGCAAGGTAGAGCGACTGGTAAGCGGGCCTCGCGCGGTGACCGACCTGTCCGCGGGCCGCGACGGACGTTTGGCCGTGCTCGCGAGCACCGCCGCGCAGCCGGACGAGGTCTACGCGGTGGAGAATGGCGATCTCCGCCGGATCAGCCGGCAGAACGACGCCTGGGCCGCTTCGGTCCGGCTCGCGCCGGTGGAGGAAATCTCGGTGCGCAGCAAGGACGGCACCGAGATCCACGGCTTCATGGTCAAGCCACCGGACTACCAGGAGGGCCGCCGCTACCCGACGGTGCTCAACATCCACGGGGGTCCGGTCTGGCAGTTCTACCATGACTTCGCCAACCTCGACTGGCAGGTGCTGGCCGCGGCGGGCTATGTGGTGCTCGGGGTGAATCCGCGGGGCAGCTCCGGGCGGGGGGAGAAGTTCGCCACGGCGATCTGGGCCGCCTGGGGCCAGAAGGACGGCGAGGACGTCCTCGCCGCGGTGGACTGGGCCGTGCGGCAGGGAATCGCCGATCCCGACCGGCTCGGCGTGGGCGGCTGGAGTTACGGCGGGATCCTGACCGACGAAGTCATCGCCCGGGACACCCGGTTCAAGGCCGCCACCAGCGGCGCGGGGCAGGGGAACGCCCTCGGCGGCTACGGGACCGACATGTACGCGATCGAGTACGAGGCCGAGCTGGGCAAGCCGTGGAAGAACTTCGAGACCTGGACCCGGGTGTCCTACCCATTCCTGCACGCCGACCGGATCGTGACCCCCACGCTGTTCCTCTGTGGCGACGAAGACTGGAACGTCCCGCTCAACAACTCGGAGCAGATGTACCAGGCGCTCAAGAGCCTGGGGCGGGAGACTCAGCTGATCGTGTACCCGGGCGAGACCCACTCGATCAGCCGGCCCAGCTTCGTGGAAGACCGCATGGATCGCTACCTCGCCTGGTTCGGCAAGTACCTTGGCGCGGGTAGCGCGCCGTCCGGACCGGCCACGGCCGGCGGCGGCGCCAACGGCCGGAAGTAGGGACGGACACGATGCCCCGTGTGGGACGGCTGCTGCTCGCGTCGTGGCTCGCCGCGACGACCCTGGGCGGGTGTGCCCGCAAGACCGAGGGGGAGGCGGAGACCCCCGCCGCGGCGGCCAACACGCCGGTCGGCCTGGAAGTCGAGAACCACGGCTGGTCGGACATCGTGGTCTATCTGGTACGCGGCACCGCCGAGGAGCGCCTCGGCACGGTGGGCTCGCTCAACAGCACGGTGTTCACCTTCCCGTTCCACCGGCTGGGGACCGGCAACGACGCCCGGCTCAAGGCCGACCCGATCGGCAGCGACCGCGTGTATTACAGCGAGGACATCCACATCCAGCCGGGGCAGTCGCTCAAGTGGACGCTGGAGAGCGATCTGTCGCGGAGCTTT
>DASSML010000311.1:0-2179 GCA_035688895.1 Gemmatimonadales bacterium | reverse complement strand
GTGAAGGTTCGTTCCAGCGTCAAGCCGATTTGCGAGCACTGCAAGGTCGTCAAGCGACAGGGCGTGACCCGCATCATCTGCAAGCGCAATCCCAAGCATAAGCAGCGGCAGGGCTGATCATGGCACGCATCGCAGGCGTGGACCTTCCACGCGAGAAGCGGGTCGAGGTCGCCCTCACCTACATCTTCGGCATCGGCCGGCCCACCAGCAGCCGGATCCTGGGTGAGACGGGCGTGAGCCCCGACACCCGGGTGCGGGATCTTTCCGATGCTGAAGTCGCCCGGCTCCGCCAGATCATCGAGCGGTCGGTCAAGGTGGAGGGCGCCCTCCGCACCGAAGTCGCGATGAACATCAAGCGGTTGATGGATATCGGCAGCTATCGCGGCATCCGCCACCGCCGGGGTCTCCCGGTGCGGGGGCAGCGGACTCACACCAACGCGCGCACCAAGAAGGGGCCGCGCCGCGCCATCGCGGGCAAGAAGAAAGTGACGAAGAAGTAAGATGACAGCTCCCGCGCCAGCCAAGGCGCCGAGCGCCAAGCGCTCCAAGAAGGTCGTCGAGTCCGAGGGCATCGCGCACATCTCGGCCACGTTCAACAACCTGCTGATCACCATCACCGACATGCGGGGCAACGCCCTCGCGTGGGGGTCGGCGGGCAAGGCCGGGTTCAAGGGCTCCAAGAAGTCCACCCCCTTCGCCGCCACCGTCGCCGCCGAAAACTGCGGCCGGGAGGCGATGAACCTGGGGCTTCGCCGGGTGCACGTCCGGGTCCAGGGTCCGGGCAGCGGCCGCGAGTCGGCAATTCAGGCGCTGGCGTCGGTCGGCCTGCGGGTGGTCTCGATCCGCGACGTCACCCCGATTCCCCACAATGGGTGCCGCCCGCCCAAGAAGCGGCGGGTCTGAGCCATGTCGCGCTACGTCGGTCCCAGCTGCCGCCTCTGCCGCCGCGAGGCCACCAAGCTGTTCCTCAAGGGCACCAAGTGCCTCACCGAGAAGTGCCCGGTCGAGCGCCGGGCGTATCCGCCGGGCCAGCACGGCCAGACCGGCGGACGCCAGCGCAAGGCGTCGGAGTACGCCAAGCAGATGCGGGAAAAGCAGAAGGTCAAGCGGATGTACGGGCTCAGCGAGCAGCAGTTCCGCAACACCTTCGATGACGTCACCCGCGAGCCGGGCGTCAAGGGCACCAACCTCCTGGTGGCGCTCGAGAGCCGGCTGGACAACATCGTCTATCGGATGGGCTTCGCGTCGAGCCGCAAGGCGGCGCGCCAGCTCATCGGCCACGGGCACATCCAGGTGAACGGACACCGGGTCGACATCGCGTCGTACCGGGTCATCCCGGGCGAAGAGGTCCGGGTCGCCCCCTCGAGCCGGGAGAACGTCTCGGTCAAGCTGGCTCAGGAAAGCGCCAGCCGGGGCCAGCCGGTGTCGTGGATTTCCGTGGACAACGACAAGGCGGCCGGCCGGGTCACCGAGCGGCCGACCCGCGACGCGATCCCGATCAACGCGCAAGAACAGCTCATTGTCGAGCTCTACTCGAAGTGACCATGACCATTGACCTGACTGGATTGGTCCGCCCGCACCTGGTCGAGATGACCAAGCGGGACGACAATCCGAACGCCGCCGAGTTCCGGCTCCAGCCGCTGGAGCGGGGCTTCGGCTACACGCTCGGCAACTCCCTGCGCCGGCTCCTCCTCAGCTCGCTGCGCGGCAGTGCAGTGTGGGGCTTCCGGCTCGACGGGGTGGTGCACGAGCATCAGACCGTCCAGGGCGTCCTCGAGGACGTCCACCAGATCGTGCAGCGGCTCAAGTCGCTCACCCTGGTGCTGTCCGACGACGTCGACGACGCGGTGCTCCACATCCGGCGCGAGGGCGCCGGCCCGGTGTACGCCCGGGACATCCAGGAGCACGGCTCGGTCACCGTCAAAAACCCCGACCACCTGCTGTTCACCCTCCAGGACGACCGCGAGGTCAGCATGGAGCTGTACGTGAACAAGGGCCGGGGCTACGTCGAGGCCGAGATGCACCCCGCCGACCGGTCGCTGCCGATCGATCTGGTGCGCATCGACGCGATCTACAATCCGGTCCGCCGGGCCAACTTCACCGTGGCCGAGACCCGCGTGGGTCAGCGCACCGACTACGACCGGCTCACCGTCCAGGTCGAGACCAACGGCACGGTCAC
>DASSML010000310.1:0-5426 GCA_035688895.1 Gemmatimonadales bacterium | reverse complement strand
GCACGACATTCTGCTCATCAAGGGCCCGCGGGCGGTGCAGGAATACCTGCTCAACGAGGTGCAGGAGGTCTACCGGCTGCAGGGCGTCCGCATCAGCGACAAGCACATCGGCGTGATCGTGCGCCAGATGCTGCAGAAGGTCCGGGTGACCGAGCCGGGCGACACCGACTTCCTCGAGGGGGAGACGGTGGATCGCCTGACCTTCCGCGACGAGAACGAACGGATCCAGAAGCGGAAGAGCGACCCGGCGCAGGCCGAGCCGGTGCTGCTTGGCATCACCAAGGCGAGTCTCACGACCCAGTCGTTCATCTCGGCGGCGTCGTTCCAGGAGACCACCCGGGTGCTGACCGATGCGGCGATCCGCGGGGCCAAGGACGACCTCCTGGGCCTCAAGGAGAACATCATCATCGGCCACCTGATCCCGGCAGGCAGCGGCATCTACCGCTACGCCGAGATCGACATCCAGCCGCCGGCGGGCTATGAGGCGCCGCCGCCGCGGGTGGAGGAGCCGGCCCCGCAGCCGCTCGCGGCGGCGGGGGTCCTAGGGGAAGACGAGCTGTAGGCCGTCGATCCCTGGACCGGACAATGAAGCGCCCGGGAGCCTTGCTCCCGGGCGCTTCGTCTTCCATGGGATTGGCGCGACTACTGTTTGCGCGCTCTGGGGGCGGCCGCCTTGGCCAGCGCAACCGCGACCGGCTGGGCCCAGGACAGCGGTCGTTTCTGGAGCTGGTCTACCACCAGGAAGATGTCGTTCCGGCCGGTCTTGACGTACACGCGCACCCCGCGCTGGGCCTTCTCGCAGGAGTCCACGAACGCGAGGTCGCCGACGCCAGGCAGCGTCTCGCGGGTGCAGCCTGCCTCCGGCGTGCGGGCCCGATAGTACTCGGTGTGGCTCCCGAGCGACCCGGGCGGGATGAAGACGACGCCGATCTGGGGCAGATCCTTCGTCGGGTCCGCGCCCATCCCGCCCCAGAGGCAGGTCGATCCGCCGAAAGCCCCCTGGCCGATGTCGATCGCGCTGCCCGGGCCGTAGTCCAGGCCGGTGGCGGTATCGAGCTCCTGATCCAGGAGCAGGGGGCACGCGGGGCTCGTGGGCCGGTCGCGTTTGTCGCTCTGGGCGACGAGACCCGTGAACAACGTGGCGGAGAGCACCCCCGTGAGGGCGGTCGAGCGAAGAATCCGGGTCATGGAGGTCTTTCGATAGTCAGGGTGGACCGTTCGCACTGGGTGACTTGGCATGGGATCGTGAGGCGAGCCGCGCGGCGGAACCGTCACCGGGCCGGCGGCGGCCCGGTCAACTGGAGGCGGCCCCCGCTCTCCGCGACGATCCGTTCACCGATCATCCGCGGCAGGAGGATGCGCAGGGTCGGGTATCTCGCGATCGTGAGGCGCACGACCGGCATCCCCTTAAACGGGAACCAGGGCCAGCCGTCCCGGGTCGCCTTGATGTCGGACCAGGGGACGCTGAAAGGCGGATGGCCGGGCCGATACAACATCCAGGTGGAGAAGTGGAGGTGCGACTCGTCCGGCTTTACCCGAACGCCTCCCCGGTAGTTCGCCAGCGCCATTACCATGTTCCCGCAGGAGAAGGCGCGGCCCCGCCCGCCGTCCCGGTCGGGATAGAAGCGGGCGAGCCGGCGCCATCCGCTCCACCAGCCGGTGAAGAAGAGCATCGGCATGCCGACGATGGCGACCCAGGCGGCCACGTACCAAGGGAGGTTGGCCGGGTCGAAGGGGAGCCAGCTCCCCCTGCGCGGGGCAGCCGTGGGGTGGGTGGACATCGGGAGCGGTGGCGAGGCTGCATGCCAGTGCCGGTATCCCTCCCCCACGAGGTGGCCGCTCCCGCTGTTGTACGCCAGGAAGGACCAGTACATGGCGGTGTCGCCGACCGTTCGCGCGGGGGTCGAGTCCATATAGTGAATGGCGACGAACAGGCGGCGGGGCTCTGCGTCGCTTACGGGTCGATCCACCCACGCGCAGGTGCCCGGTTGGAGCCCCTGACCGTCCGCGCCCGCGGCAACCGGGTTCGCGACGAAGGTCACCGCGAGCCCCACCACGGTGCCGGTATCCGAGGGTGACGAGAGCGTGTCGAAGGCCAAGGGCACCCCACCGCGGCAGTTGAGGGGGTACGCCTGCGGGCGGCCCTGGAGCGGGCCTCCCATGGGGAGCAGGGCGGCGACAGCGGCGAGCGTATGGGCTACCACGCGTACCCTCCTTTCGCTGGCTCCATCACCACCAGGCAACACGGCGCGCGGCGCCAGCACGGGACGCGGTGCTTGTGCCACTCACCTGTGTCGAGCGCGAGCGAGCCGCGGCCGCGCCTTCGCCTTCTGCAGCGCTCGATCATGTCCCGGTGGAGCGCTTTGTCCCACTCTTCGCTCCAGTTGGCAGGATCCCCATGGGAGTCCAGCCAATGTGTAACGCCCGGCTCGGGGGTCCTGTCCCTCATCTGACCAAGCGGGTCGAATCGGTGCCTAGCCACCGGACTGGTGGCCGGCGCCGAGCACGCCGGGGCGCGGCGGGCGCTTCCGCCCGTGGTTAACTTTCCAGGGTGACCAGACCACCCGATAACACTCCACCCGACGTGACCAGCGGTCCCGCCGTCCGCCGGGACTTCCTCCGCGAGAAGGTCGCCGAGGACGCCGCGAGCAATCGATTCGGGCGGCCCATCCACACCCGGTTTCCGCCCGAGCCCAACGGCTACCTGCACATCGGGCACGCCAAGTCCATCTGCCTCAACTTCGGCGTCGCCGCCGAGTTCGCCGGTCGCTGCAACCTGCGGTTCGACGACACCAATCCGACCACCGAGGACGTCCGCTACGTCGAGGCCATCCGGAACGACGTCCGCTGGCTCGGGTTCGAGTGGAACGATGAGCGCTTCGCCAGCGACTACTTCGAGCGGCTGTACGAGATCGCCGAGCAGCTGGTCCGGGCCGGCAAGGCGTACGTGGATTCCCAGAGCGAGGAGGGTATCCGGGAGGGCAGGGGCACGGTCACGGCGCCGGGCACGCCCAGTCCGTACCGGGATCGCCCGGTGGAGGAGAACCTCGACCTGCTTCGTCGCATGCGCGCTGGGGAGTTCCCCGACGGTGCCCACGTGCTCCGGGCTCGGATCGATATGGCGCACCCCAACATGCTGATGCGGGACCCGTTGCTGCTCCGCATCCGGCACGCGGCCCATTACCGCCGCGGCACCGACTGGTGCGTCTATCCCCTCTACGACTTCGCCCACGGGCTGTCCGACGCCTTCGAGGGCATTACCCACTCGTTCTGCACCCTCGAGTTCAAGGACAACCGGGAGCTGTACGACTGGCTGGTGCGGGAGGCCGGATTCGAGCGGCCGCCGGAGCAGACCGAGTTCGCCCGGCTCGAGCTGGACTACACCGTCCTGAGCAAGCGGAAGCTGCTCAGGCTGGTTACCGACGGGCACGTGACCGGATGGGACGATCCGCGGATGCCCACCCTGGCCGGGCTCCGGCGCCGGGGGGTGACGCCCGAGGCGATCCGGGCCTTCGCCGACAAGATCGGCGTGGCGCGGTCCGACGCCCGGATCGAGCTCGCCACCTTCGAGTATGCCGTCCGCGACGATCTCAACATGCGGGTCCCCCGCGTCATGGCGGTGACCCGCCCGCTCAAGCTGGTGCTCACCAACTACCCCGCGGACCAGGTGGAGACCTTCGACGCGCCGCTCTACCCGCACGACGTGCCCAAGACCGGCTCGCGGCCGGTCCCGTTCGGTCGCGAGCTGTGGATCGAGCGGGACGACTTCATGGAGGACGCGCCGAAGAAGTTCTTCCGGCTCACCCCGGGACGGGAGGTGCGTCTGCGGTACGGCTACCTGGTGACCTGCACCGGGGTCGTGAAGGATGCCTCGGGGGAGGTCGTGGAAGTCCACGCTACCTACGATCCGGCCACCCGGGGCGGGGACGCGCCGGATGGCCGCCGGGTGCAGGGAACCATCCACTGGGTGTCGGCCCGGCACGCGCTGGACTGTGAGCTTCGCTTGTACGACCGCCTGTTCGGCATACCCGACCCCGACGCGGTGCCGGAAGGTCGCGACTTCGTCTCGGCGCTCAATCCCCAGTCTCTGGTTGCCCTCCCCGGTAAGGTCGAGCCGAGCGTTGCGGCCGATCCCCCTGGCACGCGCTACCAGTTCGAGCGAGTCGGCTATTTCATCAGCGATCCGGTGGATTCCCGCGAGGGTGCCTTGGTGTTCAACCGAACGGTCGGGTTGCGGGACTCGTGGGCCAAGGTCAAGGACAAGTAGCCCCGATCTCCAAATGAGCTGCCCGCCGCCCCACCTTGCGGTGGAGCGGCGGGCAGGAAGAAGGAAGCCTCAGTACCCGGGGTTCTGCGTCAACCCCGGTGCGGCGGTCCGCTCGGCCTGAGGAATCGGCCAGAGGGTCTGGAACTCCGGAATGCCCAGCACCGAGGTGGCGGTGCCGGTCCGGACCAGATCGGGCCAGCGGTCGCCTTCCATCGCCAACTCGACCCGCCGCTCGTGGTCGATCGCCGCCAGCACCTCGTCCTGGGTGGTGACGTCGGTCCCCAGCACGTGCGGCGCCAGCCCGGCGCGCACCCGGATCGGATTGTAGGTCGCCACCGCGCCGGCCAGGTCGTTCTGCCGGGCCTGGGCCTCTGCCTTGATCAGGAGCACCTCGGCGAAGCGGATGGCGTGCATGTCCTCGCCGCCGATCGTGGTGGGCCACTTGGACCCCGAGAGCGCGCCGTCCCCGGTGGGGGTGACCGACCAGGCCAGCCGTGCATCGCCGGGCTCGTAGCTGTCCACCAGCTCCTGGGTGGGCGCGACCTCACCACGACCGTCGAAGTCCTCGTTGGTGTAGTAGAACCCCTCCAGATTGAACTGCACCGGCGTGAAGATCACCTTGAAGATGTCCTCCGGCGTGTCCTTGCCGTCGGGGTCGAACAGGTCGCTGTACTGTGCGGCCAGCGCGTAGCCCATGTCGATGACCGCATCGGCCTCGGTGAGCGCGGTGGCGTAGTCCGCCTGGTACAGGGCGACCCGGGCCCTGAGCGCGTGCACGGCACCGATCGTCCCCTGGGTGGTGGGCTCGGTGTTCGTGACCTGGGTGGCCGCCTCGTTCAGATCGGAGATGATCTGCGTGTAGACGTCGGCCACCGGGCTGCGGACCGCGCCCGCCGCCTCGTCCGGGCTCGTGACCGGCGTAAGCCGGATCGGCACGCCTCCCCAGAGCTTCACCAGGTTGTGATAGTGCAGGGCCCGCAGAAAGTGCGCCTCGCCCAGGATCTCGTTCTTCTCGGTCTCCTCCAGGTCGGTGAGCGGCGGCACCTTGAGCAGGATCTCGTTGGTCCGATTGATCCCGTCGTAGATCGCGTTCCAGATCTCGTCCACCGAGGAATTGTCGGATCGCAGCTGGTTGGCGTCGGCCGACGAGAACGCCGTG
>DASSML010000309.1:0-15791 GCA_035688895.1 Gemmatimonadales bacterium | reverse complement strand
GTCCGTCGGGGAACCAGTCGGCCGACCCGAGCCCCTCGAAGGGATCGATCGGGATCCGACGCTCGGCGCCGGTTCGCGTCGGATAGAGAACCAGCCTGGCCGGTCTCGTGGACACGAAGGCCAGCACCCACTTGCCGTCGGGCGAGAATCCGGCGGCCTGGCCTTCGCCCAGCCGGGCTGCGTCGCCGCCTTCCGTCTTCCGCAGCATGACGTCGTAGTACACGCTGGCGTCGAAGCCGCCGTTGGTGAAGGCCAGGAGCGAGCCGTCGCGCGACAGCTCCGGGCTGATCGAGGCGTCGAGCCAGGAGACGTCGACCTCGCGCGCCGCCCCAGGCGGGCGCAGCATCAGCCGGTACGGCGCGTCATCTCGGGTCAGGAGGAGCCGGCCGCTCCGCGAGATGTCCTGGATCGTGAGGTTGCCGGCACCCGTCACGGCGACCCGCTCCCGTCCGTCGAGCCGGATGCCCCGCACGTTGAACCCGCTGCTGTTGTAGGCGGAGAACAGCACCTCGTCGCCCTGGGGCCGCCACGCCACGCCTTCGATGGCCTGGTAGTCACGGGTAACCGCCACCGTCTTCCCCGCGCGGTCCACGATCTTCACCGTGCCGCGATCGTCCCAGCGATACGGGTGCTCGGCGAAGGCGAGGTGCCTGCCGTCGGGCGAGATCCGGGGATCGCTTAGATAGCCGGATGCCTGGTAGACCACCGTACCGGCGGGGAACTCGAGGCGGTCCCGGCCGTTCACGTCGTGGATGATGGCCAGCTCGGAGCCATCCGGCGACCAGTCGGCCTCGCGCACGCTGTCGAGCACTTCCCGGGGCGCCCCGCCGCCGAGCGGGACCCGCGCCAGGGTGCCCAGGAAGAGGCGATGCCGGAGGAACTCCGCCCGGACCAGGACGGCCAGCTCCCCCTTGGACGACACGCCGAGCAGGTGGGTCCCGCTAAGGCCGAGCGCCTTCGGCTCGGGATAGTCGGGGCTGACGACCCACAGAGCAGGAGCGCTCGTCTCCGCCGCCGAGCTGTACACGACGGTTCGGCCGTCCGGGGCGTAGCGGGCGTTGTAGATCGCCTCGCTGCGGAAGGTCCGCTGGAGAAAAACGACGCTCGCCGGCTTGCGGTGTCCCGCAATCCAGGCGCCGGCGAGCGCTCCCGCTCCCACCAGCGCAACGGCTCCCGCGACGACGGCGAGGCGGGACGCGCGGGAAACCGGTCGTGGCCGTGCCGAGGCGGATCGCACGGTCGCGCCGGCCGCCTGGCCGCTCAATGCCGCGGCGAACTCTGCGGCGGTGGCGAACCGGTCGGCCGGGAGCTTCTCCAGCGCGGTGAGGACGGCGTCCTCCACCTCCTCCGACACGCGATCGCGCTGCCGGCGGATTCCGGCCGGCTTCTCGGTCATGACCTTGGCGATGATCGCCTGCGCCGTGCTCCCGATGAACGGCGGGTCGCCGGTGAGCATCTCGTAGGTGACGCATCCCAGGGCGTAGACGTCCGACCGGACGGTGATCTCGCGCTCGCCCATCGCCTGCTCGGGCGACATGTAGTGCGGGGTGCCGAGACTCATCCCGGTCTCGGTCATCCGGTTGCCGCCGGCGCTGGAGACGGCGAGCGCGATACCGAAGTCCGCGACCAGCGCGGAGCCGTCGTGCAGCAGGATGTTTTCGGGCTTGATATCCCGGTGGATCACACCATGGCGGTGGGCGTAGTCCAGCGCGGCCGCCACTTCCGTCGCGAGCCGGAGGGCGTCCGCTATGGGGAGCTGCTTCTCGCGTCGCAGTCGGTCGCGGAGGCTCTCCCCTTCGACGAACGGCATCACATACCAGGCCGTGCCATTGGCTTCGCCGCTGTCGATGAGCCCGAGGATGTGGGGGTGCTGCAGGGTGGCAATGGTCTTGATCTCGCGCAGGAACCGCTCGGCGCCAATGACCGCGGCCAATTCCGGCCGGAGGACCTTGATCGCGACCTTGCGGCCGTGGCGCAGGTCCTCCGCCAGGTAGACGGTGGCCATGCCGCCCTGGCCGAGCTCCCGCTCGATGCGGTAGCGGTTGGCCAGGGCGGTGACAAGGGAGGACCTGGGCTCGGTCATCGGTAAGCTAAAATGCAGCCGGGATGCCCGCGGCGCGAGAGGTCAGCGCGACACCACCTCCAGCACCCGCACCATCGCGTCCTTCTGGTCGCCGAGGTCCGCCAGCATGTAGCTGAGCTCGGCATGGTACACCTGCGAGCCCACCACGGCCGCGGCCTCGCTCTTCGAGTTGGAGCCGAACGCCCACCCACCGTCCCCGAGGTCGATCCGGTCGGGCTTCGCATCCGCGCCCTTCATCATCTTGACCGCCTGCTGCATCTGCGCAAACATCGCGTCGGCGCGGGTCTTGGGCTGCCGGCTGAGCTCGAGGAAGTTGCCACGGTAGCGGCCGGTCATCTCGTACATGCACCTCGTCCAGGTACTCCCGATCGACGTGGTGAAGGTGACCGGGAAGCCCGCCGCCTCGCCCACCTGCTCCACCCCCGGACAGCCGTTCGTGGGCTTCCTGGCCGCGGCGGAGGCGGCCTGTGTCTTCTCCCCTGTGCCCAGCCGGCCCAAGGCGGTGCGCGCCAGTCCGACGGCCCCGTTCATGTCGGTGGTCGAGGTGAGATAGTTGACCTCGAGGAACCGGTCGCCGTTCAGGAAATACAGCTCGCCGGTAAGCGAGCTCGCGCCCGCCTCGTCCCAGGGGCCGTTGTCGAGGGTGTCGGCCGCGTCCACGTGCAGAGTGGGCGCGATCTTCTCCACGACGGCGCCCATCTTCGATGCCTCGTACGCGGTGCCGCCGTACTCCCAGGTCGGATGCAGCACCAGCGCGTGGTGACCGGCGGTCAGGTAGCTGCAGCTGTTCCCGTTCTCGATGGCGAGTGGCGTGCCGTCGTCCGAGCGATACGGTGGTACCACCAGCTTGCCGAGCACCGCCTCGGCCTCCTTGGCGCTGAGCAGCGTGCAGGGATCGGGGCTCGGCGACAGACCGCTCCGCTCGGAGGGCCACGGCAGGTCCGCGATCTTCCCCCGGATCGTGTTCGCCAGCGCGACCGACTGCTCCCGGCTTACTGCGGCCTCCTGCACCATTACCGCCACCCGCATGTACCCCAGCGTCCCGTGGAACGATCGCCGGTCGGAGGCGTTGGTCGCGTCCCATCCGGGGACCGTGGAGGGCGGCGGAGCCTTGTCGGCCACGGCCTTGGCGGTCGAGTCATCGACCCAGTCGCTCATCACCGCGAAGGCTGCGCCGGCGGCCCGCGCGTTGGATGGGTCGTTGTAGACCTCCACATCCACGATCACCCCGCTCTCGTCGGCCTTGAGCTCAGGCATGTCGGACTTGCCGAACTTCGCCTCGAGCTTCTGCTGCAGCTCGAGCGCCTTGGCGCGGCGGCGGGCGGTCTCCGGATCCACCGCCAGCGGATAGACGCAGCCCTGATCTCCCGGGTGCGGCGCGGCGGTCAGCTTGCCGACCACCGCCTCGACCTCGGCGACGGAGAGCCAGCCGCAGACACCGCCGGGCCGGGTGTTGGTCTTGACCGACGACGCCGCGCCGGCGGCGGGCTTCGCGGAGGCCGCGCCAGATGCGCCCTCCTCCGCGGCCGCGGCGGACGAGCCGCCGTCCCGGTTGCAGGCGCAGAGGGCGACGAGGGCCGCGAGGGGCCAGGCACGCTGGATGAAGAGCCGCATGGTCGGATGCCTCCGATGAGGTCTGGTGTTCAGCTGCAATCGCGGGCCAGCTCGACCCGGCGGTTCCGCGCGCGGCCTTCGATGGTCGCGTTCGACTCGCGCGGCTTGAGCGCCCCGTAGCCGACCGCGCCCCACGACTTCGTGTTCACCCCGTGCTGCTGGGCCAGTCGGGCGCGCACCGCCTCGGCGCGGCGCTCCGAGAGCACCTTGTTGGCGGCGTCGGTGCCGACGCTGTCGGTGTGGCCTTCGACCGTGATCTTCCAGTCGGGATGGCCGGCCAGACCCTTCGCCAGCTCGGCCAGTGCGCGGTCGGAGATGGGATCGATGGCGGCGGTGCCGAAGGCGAAGTAGACCCCGGGGATCTCGATGCGGCAGCGTTCGGTCATCGTCGCTTCGATCAGCCCGCTATCCATGCCCGCGCCGCGCTTCGACTTCGAGTCGGGCAGATCGGCCCGGACCATCTGGAAGACGTCGCCCTGGAGCTCGGACTTGAGGAGCAGCGGGTGGGCGCTGTCGGCCAGCACCCACAGATCCCACTCGGTGCGCTTCATCCCGCTGGCGAAGGCCCCCTTCACGTGCAGCGCCGGAAGATCGGCCCGGACACCATCCACCAGTAGCGGAAACGTTTGCGGCCCCTGCGAGACCCTCGTCAGAGTGCCCTTGTAGCGCACCCGCCCCGCGGTAAACAGCGCATCCAGCGCCGTCGAGGTCATGACCGTCCGGCGGGCCTCCTGCGGGACCACCATCAGGCTGAACGGCGCGCTACCCGCCCCCACCAGCTGCCCATACACCGCGGACGAGAGTGTGAGCGCGGTGAACCCGGGACGCTCCTGCTCCTTCGGGGCGAAGACGTCGTCGAACCGCGGTGCGCCGGCCAGGTCGGCGGCGCTCACGAAGCGCTTACGGGAGCCCTCGACGGTGTCGCCGTTGGCCTGGATGGTCCGCTCGTGCCAGTGGTAGTGGACCCCGGTCGCGTCGGCGCTCTTGATCTCGATCACGTCCTCCCGCTCGCCGAGGGGGGAGTGGAGGACGGAGCCGAGGACCAGGCCGGTGACGAGGGGGATGGCGGGCGCCGGGGAGCTGGGGGGCAGAGGCGCGGGGCCCTGGAGGAGATCCGGGCCCGCCACGACAGCGAGCAGCAGGGCCGCGCCCGCTCCCGAGTACGCCGAGATCACCGAGCCGAATCCGGTTGGGCGGATGCTGCGGCCGGCTTCAGCCGCTTCCGATCGGCCGATCTCGACGTCCGCAGGACGGAGTCCTGAGCCCGCCGCTCCGCACTCCGGGGGGCGAAGGGTACCGGCTCGGTGGCCGGCTTGCCCGACGCGCCGGACGGCGCCTCGGTCTGGCCCGGTTCACCCGCACCACCGGCGCGGCCAGCCCCACCATGGTCTCCATCCCCACTACCGCGTCCGCAGGCCAGAAGCACGGCGGCCAGGAGGGGGAGGATCGTTGTGCGCCTCATGACGAGGGTCTCCCGAGTGACGGTGAGAAGGTGCCTGGCGATGTCCGGTAACGCCCGGATCAGTCGGATCTCCCCTCAACTGCTGGCCGGTGAGGGGAAACCGCCCCGGCCTGGGCGTCACTGAGACACCCCCTATGGAGTGAGGCTGCCATGAACCCGCCCGGCCACGACCATATCGCCTACCTGACTGACGAGCTCGAGCGGGTCCAGCGCGAGCTCGCGCAGTTCCGCCGCAGGAGCCGGCTGCAGACCGCCGTGCCTGCGCTGCTCCTGGGAACCTGGGTGGTTACCGCAGGGGCGCCCGCGCAGGACGACCTGGAGCAGCGGGTGAGCGCGCTGGAGGCTCGGCTGCTCAAGGGTCCCGGTACGACGACGCGGATCCAGGCGCCGTTCGAGGTCGTCGGCGCGGGAGGGAACGTGATCCTCCAGGTGACCCAGTCGCTGCCCACCGTGAGCAACGGAGTCGGGATCTTTAACGAAGGCTCACACGGCGGCGTCCTGGTGAGCCACGGCGGGCATGACATCGCCGGGATGGGCACCGCGGAAAGCGGGGACGGTGGGCTCGTCTTCATCGGCGACCAGTATGGGGTGCCAAGAGCCGAGGTTCGGGCCGCAGACGGCGTCAACGTCTTGAGCAGCGGAGGCCAGGTGGTCGCATCCATGCGTGCCACAGACGAGGGACCCGGTTACGGGCTCATCGCCGCCATGGAAGGCGACAAGATGCTGGCGTCGATCGGCGGAGCGGAGGGAGGCGGGATCATCGACGTGTCCGATGACGCGGGGAAGAGTGTGGCGCAGATGGCTGTGGACGACAACGGCAACGGGTATGTCGCGACGCTGGACCCCAAGTCGCGCTACGCGGAGGCCGAGCTGGGTCTGTCGGACAAGGGAGAGCCGCAGGTGTCGGTGAGCACCAAGGGCAAAGAGCGCGCGGCGCTGCGTTTGTCCGCTGGCGCGGGTCACTTGTCGCTCTCCAACGCCAAGAACCTCGTCGTCGCCAACGTGACCGCGACGGGGTCCGGCGACGGGGGCGCCGTGATCGTAGGCAACGGCAGCGGCAAGGGTATCGCCAGCATGGCGTCGGGTGGCGACGGCTCGGGTCTTATCCAGGTCTTCGCGCCGGGGGGGAAGTCGGTCGCGGTGATGTCCCAGGACAAAGGCGGGGGGCTGCTACAGATCAAGAACGCATCGGGAGTCCCGATCTCCAGCTTCACCACGGCGGGTGACGGCGGCGGGTATTGGCAGCTCAACGACCCCGGCGGCAATCCGGTGGTGGAGGCGGGATCGGATGGCCCCAAGGGGGTCGTGAGAGCCGGTCCGTTCTTCAAGTGCTCGGCGACAGCGGCGATGGGTCCGACCGTGGGGATTGCCTCGCTCCCGGACTGCATCCAGGGGCGGACCAAGTAGTGAATTGGGCCGTACCGCGCAGTGTACCCTTCACCCCCCGCAGGAGGCAGGTATGCGCAATGCTCGAGGATGGGGAGTCCTGGCCGTTCCGGTCGCGGTCAGTCTGGCCGGTGTGCTGGTCGTGGCCTGCATGGGCGGCAACCCGACCGCGCCCGACGGCGCCAACGCGCCATCGCTCGCGCAGTCGAAGTCGCAGTACTATGACGACGCCAGACGTCCCGGGTCGTGCAGCGGCAACGATCCGATTCTCGCCCCGACCGACGTCGACTATGTGGCTGCCTACGACCTGAACAACAACGATCGTATCTGCCTGAAGACGTCCGGCCCTGGCCCCAGGAAGTAGCGTGACGCACTGAAGCGTGGATGGAAGAGGCGTCATCCCGAGAAGCGCGCGACGAGGGATCTACTTCCCCGGTATCGAAGCCGGCGGAGCAGGTCCCTCGCTGCGTTCGGGATGACAGTGCCGTGCCCATGCATGAGGCCCCCGCCCCGCTTCCGGGCGTTCCCTCCGTAGGCGTGCCCCGGCCGACCTTCTATCTTTGGGTCGCCCTCCGGATGCCCTGATCGCCCCTCGCAGGCGTGGAGCTCGACCCATGCGTTGGCTTTTCATCGTACTCGTCGCGCTCCTCGGGGCTCGGCCGGCGGCCTCGCCCGGCCCCGAAACCATTGCGGCGAACGACAACCGTCACCCGGCCGGCCGGCTGGAGCACGGCGTGCTCACGCTGGCACTCGAGGTGCGGCCCGGCGCGCTCCGACCGGAGGAGGACGGCGGCCTCGGCATCCCCGCGCTGGCCTTCGCCGAGGTCGGGCAGCCGCTTCAGGTGCCGGGGCCACTGATCCGGGTGCCCCAGGGCACCGAGGTTCGCGTCAGCCTCCGCAACCCGCTCGACTCGACCCTGACGGTCTACGGCTTGGGCGCACGGCCGCTGACGAGCGACAGCGGCATCGTGCTCAGCCCCGGTCAGACCCGCGAGGTCCGCTTCCGGGCGACCACCGCCGGCACGTACTACTACTGGGCGGCCCTGAACCGCGACGGCCTGCTCGATCGGCTCTGGCTCGACAGCCAGCTCGCCGGCGCGCTCGTGGTCGACCCCCCGGGTGCCCCGACCGACGACCGGATCTTCGTGCTCGGCCTCTGGTCCTATCCTTCCGTGGACTCGCTGGGTGTCCCGGGGGCCGAAGAGCACATGGTGATCAACGGGAAGTCGTGGCCCTACACCGAGCGCCTGACGTACCCGCGCGGGAGCGCGGTGCGGTGGCGGGTGATCAACCCCACCATCTCGTCGCATCCAATGCACCTCCACGGCTTCTTTTTCCAGGTGGCCAGCCGAGGCGACTGGCGCTCCGAGCACACCTTCCGGGGCGATGCGCGGCCGTTCGAGGTGACGGAGCTCGTCGGTCCGGGTGAGACGTTCGCGCTGAGCTGGATGCCGGAGCGGGAAGGCAACTGGGTGTTCCACTGCCATTTCCCCTTCCACGTCTCGCAGCACGTGGCGCTGGGAGGGGGCGGCGCCGACCCCAGTACCGCCCCACGGGTGGTCGCCGTCTCGACGGGTGGCGCGAAAGAGGCGCACGGCGCGCCCCACCGCATGAGCGGCCTGGTGCTTGGCATCCACGTGGTGCCGGGCGCGACGCCCGCGCCACGGCGAGCGACCGACCGGCCGCCCCGCGAGATCCGGCTGCTAGCGCAATCGGCGCCAAGGAAGTACGGGAGGCTCGCCGGCATGGGATACGTGATGCAGGAGGGCGGCGCCGAGCCGGCGCGCGATTCGATCGACGTGCCGGGGCCGACACTGGTACTCAAACGGGGCGAGCCGGTTCGCATCACGGTCGTCAACCACCTCGCCGAACCGACGGCGGTCCACTGGCACGGCATCGAGCTGGAGAGCTTTCCCGACGGCGTGCCCGGATGGAGCGGCACCCCGGCGCGCATCATGCCCGCCATCCAGCCGGGGGACAGCTTCGTCGCCGAGTTCGTGCCGCCGCGCGCGGGGACGTACATCTATCACACCCACAACAACGAGCAGCTCCAGATGGGGAGCGGCCTCTACGGCGCGCTCCTGGTGGTGGACTCGACCCGGCCGTACGATCCCGCGACCGAGAAGCTGATCGTGGTCGGCGGCGGCGGCCCCTCCGACTCCCTGCCGCAGTTCGGGTTCGAGAGTCCCGGCCTGGTGAACGGCACCGAGGCCCCGGCCCCGATCGAGATGAAGGTTGGGCGGACCTACCGCTTCCGGCTGATCAACATCAACCCCGACTGGCGGGTGGTCTTCTCGCTCACCTCCGACTCGGCGATGGCGCGCTGGCGGCCGGTCGCGAAGGACGGCGCGGACCTGCCGCCGTCGCAGCGCGGGCTACGGCCGGCATGGTTGCTCACCGGCCCGGGCGAGACGGCGGACTTCGAATACACGCCGCGCGTCCGGGGAGATCTCAGGCTCGAGGTGAAGACGCTGCTGTCGGGGTGGATCGTGCCGGTGGCGGTGCGGGTCCGGTAGCAGAGCCCACCAGCCCTCACGGCCTCGCGAAGTCCCAGGTACTCTCGATGGCCTGGTCGTCCGTATGCCCGGACAGCTGCACCATGCCGGGGCTGAAGGGGCCGCTCCCGCTCGCAATCGGCACCTGGAAGTCGGTGAAGTCCGTCAACACATCTTCCCGACCATCGCAGTGGGCCGTGGTCTGGAAATCCACCGGCTGACTTCCCAACATGCTGTAGCTCGCGGGCGTGATGCCGTTGTCGATGATCGAGAGCCTCGCCGGTGAGTGCGGGTCTACCACGATTTCGAAGGTGCTGGGCGACAGGGTGATCGTGCAGCCGGGATCCGGGGTGTCGAACGAGAGGGTGAAGTTGCCGCTGGGCGTGTAGGCGGTGATGCCGTTCCCGCTGTTGGCCTGGTCCAGGGCCCAGGTGATGTTGGCCCTGCTGGTGATGTTGGCCGAGGGGAGCCCCGGCGTCTTGACGATGACGGTCGAGGTTCCGATCCAGCTATCGACGCAGGTTCCGGACGTCGCGGCGGATAGCCTGATCGCAGTGCCGGAGAAGCAGCTGACTTCGACGTCGACGATCGAGTTCGGCGTCACCTCGAGCAAGGGACCCGGAAGCTTGGTACTCACCAGCGCCGCGAACTGGTACCTGCCGACGTCCGCCTGCTCCGGTATCCAGCGATAGGCGTAGACGTTGCTGCCGATCGCCGAGGCCGACTTCCAGAAGGTGAAGTCGGACTCGTCCTCCCGTTTCCGGTACAGATCCACTCGTTCCACGTTGGGGCCCAGGAGGACGTAGTCGATCGTGTTCTGGTCCAGCTCCACGGTGAGGTCCGCTGCCTCGCCGGGCCGCACGAGGGCCTTGCTCGCGCTCAGACCGCCCTTGGGCGACTCCGAGAGGGGCGTCGCCACTTCCGCCTTGAAGCTGACCTTGGCGGCATCGAGGTTGACGACCCGCTTGATGGCCTCCTTCAGCGCCTCACCAGGTTCTACCACCCCTTTCAGCTTCAGGTCGTAGCTGGACGCGTAGTCCGTCCGGGCGATCTGGTCTTCCTCGATCGCGAGATCGAACGCCTGTTCCGGGCCCACCCGGGCCTCCAGGATTTCGGCATTGAGCGCACCGGCAAAGAACTCGAGGTCGAGGCCCGCGACGGCGTAGAGCTGGGCCGAGATCTTGATCTGCTTGCCGTGCTCGGAAGGGAACTGGGCCTTGACCGTGTCCTTCATGATAGCGGTCCAGGTGTCCAGGGCGCGGCAGGCGGACGTCCCGCCGCCGCATTCCCAGCCAACGACGGGACTGACACCAACCTCGCCGTTGACGGTGATCTCGCCCTGCACCAGGAGCACCTCGCTCTCCACTCCGGCCCCGACTCCGACCCGAACGGCGGGCGCCACGAGGAGGCTGAATGGGCCGGAGATGGGCACCGTGACGTGCCCCTGCGCCCTGCAGTCAACGGAGAACTTTCCTCCGGCTGTGAGCTTGAGGCCGGTGGTGACCTTGAATGACACCGAGCCCTCGAGGGCATGCCTGCTGTACCCGGGGTCGTCCTTGAGCACCAGCGTCAGATTGTTCTCCAGCGAGAGGTTCGCCGGCGGGGCACCCAGGAGCACCTCGACTTCTCCCTTGCATTTGAACGCCTTGAACGGCTCCAGCTCGTCGAGCGTCCGGGCAGCCGCGGCTCCCCGCTGGCCCCGATGCTGCGCGTTCCACGCAGCCGCCAAGGACCGGGCACCCTGCGCCGGCACGGCCTCAACCGGGTACGCCGCGAGGTCGAGGTGTAGGTCGATGTCGTACTCGGTGAGTAGCTCGTACAGCGGCGCGAGAGCGAGAGTGACTACGATCTGGCTCGACTCCTGGCGGGTCGAAACGACCTTGCCGGCGACAGGCGCGGTCTCGGCACCCAGGACAACCGTGCCGGTCGATGGCGGGGTCACGCCGGTGAGGGTGACCTCGTACTCGGTGCCCACGCTGGGAGGCGTTCCCGGAGGGAGGCCCAGCGGCGGTCCTACCGTCACGACCTGCGCATCGGTCACCAGGAGGGCGCCTGGCTGCGGCGTGGCGACGAACACCAGGGTCGGGAGCGAGCGGAGCCCGTTACCCTCCGCGACGATCTGCGCCGAGCCGATGGCCACGCCCTTCACCCGACCGTTGGCATCCACCGACACACGATCCGGCGCGCTGGAGCTCCAGGTGATCGTGCCCGACACCGGCGATCCGTTGGGATCCAGGATCTGCGCCGTCAGCTGAGCCGACTCGCCGCCGCCCGGCAGGAGCACTGAGGCCTTGTCGATGACGACGCGATTGGTGGCGCCGCCGCCGGCGAGGGTGACGGTCACCGTCGCTTCATCGCTGCTCACGCCCCCGCTCGACACGGTAATGGTCGCGGTCCCCACCGCCATGCCAGTCACCACCCCGTCAGCCACCGTGGCTATGCCGGCGTCCGACGTGGCCCATGTGAAGCTCAGTCCGCCGATAGTGGTCCCGCTCGCGTCCTTGCCGGTCGCGGTGAGCGTCCGGGTCTGGCCGACAGTGACGGTCGCTGCCGAGGGGGAGAGAGTAATCGTGGCGAGCGCACCGGGTGCCACCGTGTCATCACCACTGCATGCGGCCAGCAGCAGGGCGCAGCAGATCGGCCCGAGCCGCGACAGCGTGCCCAGCCACAGCCGCATGCCGAAGCCGTAGGTCGCACCGGTCATACGCGACATTGGTCCCCCTGCTCTCTTCGGGATCGTGGCGAGGTACCTCTATCTGATTCGCGGAATCCGAGGACCAAACGGTCCATTCGGTCGGTGAGGAGGTTTGCCCGGGCACCCGCCGAACCGCCTGGGAGATCGCTCTATCCGGTTGCGGTAGCGGTGGTTATAGTAGAAACGCCGGCCGCGGTCCGGGGGCGGGTGTGCTCCGTGCGGCCCCAAGGAGTCGTGGTGTCATCCCCTCTCGAGATCACCGGCCTCCTCCGACGCTGGGGGGAGGGCGATGCGGGTGCCCTGGATCAGCTCATCCCCGTCGTCTACGATCGCCTGCGTCAGCTCGCCCATCAGCGACTGCAGGCCGAGCGGGGAGCATGCTCTCTCAACACCACCGACCTCGTCCATGAGGCCTACCTGCGCCTGGTGGACGGTCCGGCCCCCAGCCTGCACGACCGCAGCCATTTCCTCGCCCTCAGCTCCCGGGTCATGCGCCACCTCCTGATCGATCACGCGCGCGCCCGCCAGGCGGCGAAGCGCGACGGCGGAGCGGCATCGCCCGAGCTCGACCCGCTGATGCGCATCCCTCAGTCGGAGCTCGACGCCTTCAGCAACCTGGACGAGGCGCTGAGCCGGCTCGAGGCGATGGACGAGCGGCAGAGCCGGATCCTGGAACAGCGCTATTTCGGCGGACTGTCGCTGGAAGAGACGGCGAGCGCGCTCAACCTCTCGCTCACGACGGTGAAACGAGAGCTTCGCTCCGCCCGCGCGTGGCTCGCGAACGAGCTGCGAGGCGGGCCGCCGCTCGCCTAGTGAGGGATCATGGAGTCCGAGCGCTGGCGGACGGTCCGGGCGATGTTCGACGAGGTGGTCGAGCTGACGCCGGCCGCGAGGGTCGAGCGACTGGCCGGGGCCGATCCCGAGTTACGCCGCGACGTCGAAGCCTTGCTCGCCGCCGATGCCGAGGCGGAGGAGTACCTCGCGGGGATGATGTTCGGCCTTCCGGCACGGGCCGATCCCCTCGGGCTCACCGGCCGCACCGTGTCCCACTTCCTGGTGCTCGAGTTGCTGGGGTCGGGCGGGATGGGCGTCGTCTACTCTGCCGAGGACACCCGCCTCAACCGACCGGTCGCCCTCAAGCTGCCCTTCCCGCAGGTCCAGCTCGACCCGTCGGCCAAGGAGCGTTTCCTGAACGAGGCCCGGTCGGCCGGAGCGCTCGATCACCCGAGCCTGTGCAGCATCTACGAGGTCGGGGAGACGGCGGACGGACTGCCCTTCCTCGCGATGGCACTCTACCGCGGCGAGACCCTCAAGGCCCGGCTCATGAGGGAGCCGCGACTGACGATCGCGGCCACGCTCGAGATCGCTCGGCAGATCGTCTCCGGGCTGTCGGCGGCCCACCAGGCCGGCGTCGTGCACCGCGATCTCAAGCCGGGCAACGTCATGCTGCTGCCCGAAGGCGGGGTAAAGATCCTGGACTTCGGGCTGGCGAAGGTACGGGATCAGAGCGTGACGGGACCGGGCATGGTGCTGGGCACCGCCGCCTACATGGCCCCGGAGCAGATCCGGGGTGACCCGGTGGACGGCCGCGCCGATCTCTGGGCGTTGGGCGTACTGCTCTACGAGATGGTGACCGGCCGCCAGCCGTTCCGTGGGGACCACGAGATCGCCGTGGCCCACGCCATCCTTCATACCGAGCCGGAGCCCCCCTCCAAGCTGCGGAGCGACATCCCGGCCGCGGTCGAAGACGTCGTCCTCACGCTCCTCTCGAAGGACCCCGCGCAGCGCTACGCGGACGCGGATGCTTTCGCTGCCGATCTCGCGGCGATCCAGGCGGGTCGGCCGCCCTCGCGGCCCGGCAGGCGGGCACCGCACGTCCGCCGAGCGCTCCGGCGCAGCGCCATTCTCGCCGCGACGCTGGGCCTGATCGGTGGAGGCGCAGCGCTGACCCTCTGGCACCGGACTCCGGTCAGCGGCGGGAGCCGGAGCTCCGTCTCCCACATCCTGTGGGTGGACGACAATCCGGAGAACAACGCCGACGTGATCCGGCAACTCCGGAGCCGCGGGGTCGAGGTCACGACCGCCCTGAGCACGGCGGACGCGCTCCAGCGGTACGACCCCGCGGTACACCAGCTGGTGATCTCGGACCTGGGACGTTACGAGGGCCCGGGCAATGCGTACGTGGACCGCGCGGGGCTGGATCTGCTCACCCGCCTGCGGGCGCGGAGCGAGGGGGTGCGGGTCGCCTTCTGCACCACTCCCCGGGCAGCTGCCGCGCACGCGGCGGAGGCGTTGTCGCTGGGCGCCCTCGAGGTGTTCGACGATTGCGGCGAGGTGCTACGGCTGATCGGCTTCTAGCCTGCTGCGAGCAACAACCCTACCTCACCGCGAGCTGTAGTTGTTAGTACGGCCGGGATACCGGGTGCGTGACAAGGGTGCCACGTCAGCCACCTCCGAACAACCGCGCATGCCCAGCCAGGATGCGCTCCGTCGCCGCCTGGCTGACCGCGAGATCCCACACCCCGC
Organism: Gemmatimonadales bacterium; assembly: GCA_035688895.1. Lineage (GTDB taxonomy): Bacteria > Gemmatimonadota > Gemmatimonadetes > Gemmatimonadales > GWC2-71-9 > CAVVWJ01. The sequence continues at coordinate 1,530 of DASSML010000309.1, read as the reverse complement.
GCTCGTGGGTGCCGCCCAGCACGATCCCATCGTGGCGCGGCATCATGTACAACCCGTCGGCTGTGGACACGACGTAGTCCACCTCCGGCTGAGGGAGGAGGACGCAGAGCTGCCCCTTGATCGGGATCAGCTCGCCGTCCCCGAAGAGCGCCTTGGCGCCGAGGCCGGTGCAGTTCACCACCACCGGCTCGGCGAGGGTCATGATCTCCTCCGCCGTCACGAACTCCCGCACTACCACCCGCCCGCCGGCGAGCAGGAAATCCTGGAGCACCGCATTGAGATAGATGAACGGCTCCACCAGCATCCCCATGCTGCGCTGCACGTGCGCGACGGGGAACGGATGCTCCTTGGGACCCAGCTCGCGGGTGTCGGGAAAGAGGTCGCGCAGCGCCTCGCTCAGCCGGGTCCGGGGGAGCGGCAGGTCGTGGAGCCGGTAGCTCTCCAGCCAGCGCACGCCGTAGCGCGGGCCGGCGAGCTGCTGGAACGCCTGGTAGGCGACGCGCGACGCTCGGACGTATCGGACCTCGAACGCGGGCGTGAGGCGCTCCTCGTCGAAGACCGAGTAGGGCGCCCAGACGCCGCCGGCCAGGTTGCTGGTGGTGTCGGGAGGAAGCTCCCGGGCGTAGATGGTGACGAACCAGCCGTGCCGCTGCAGCAGCCGGGCGGTGGCGAGCCCCACCGCGCCGGCGCCGAGCACCGCGGCGGTGCGGAGCCCGCTCGGCTGCGCCTCCTCCACCACGAGCTGTGCCGTGCCCCACGACAGGGTGATCCCGCCGCCGCCGTGCCCGTAATGGTGGAGGAGAAGCTTGGTGTCGCGCCGCTCCGCGCGCACCACGAAGCCGGAGGGACGAAAGGGCCGGAGACCGGCCACCGTCCGGATGAGCCGCGCGGGCGAGACCAGCACCCGGGCCATCCTCGGTTGCGGCTCCGGCGCGCCGGCGAACCGCTCCCACGGGTCGGCCCGCCCGCAGGCGGCTGTCGCCGCGAGGCCGAGCGCGGTGGTCCCCGCGGTCTTGAGCCAGCTCCTGCGGTCCATGCCGGGCCGCGGGCCCGAGCTCACGCCTCCCAGCGCCGGAAGAAGAGCGCTTGGCGATGAACCGGCCGGGCGCGCTCCTCGAGGGCGGCCATCTCCGGTCCGGCGAGCGGAGAGAACCCGCGGGCGATTGCGAGGTTCTCCTCCAGCTGCGCGATGCTGTCGCAGCCGATGAGCACGCTCGAGACCGGCAGCGAGAGCACGTAGCGCATCGCCTCGGGCATGGAGATCGTGCCGGACGTCTTGGCCCCGTACTTGTCGTCCGGTCCCGGAGTCCAGGAGCTGAGGATCCGCCCCCGGGCCGGGATCTTCATGCCGATGATGCCCATGCGCCGACTGACCGCGAGCGGAAGGAGTCGCTCGGAGAAAGAGAGGTGGTGGCGGTCGGCCGCGTTCAGGGCCATGAGCACGGTGTCGAAGGGGAACCGCTGGATCGCCGCGATCAGCACGTCCGGATCGGCGTGTCCCGTCACGCCCAGGAATCGCACCAGCTTCTG
>DASSML010000308.1:0-2214 GCA_035688895.1 Gemmatimonadales bacterium | reverse complement strand
AGCAGCGCGCGCATGCGATCGATCACCTTGCCCGCCCGGTGATCCTCGTCCTGGATGTCCGCGAGGGCCGCTGTCAGCTCGGCCTCATCCAGCGGCTTCCGGGCGAGCAGGCGCTCGGCTGCCTGGGCGTTGCTCAGAATCGACGCGAGCGGCTGACGCAGCTCATGAGCGAGCGCTCCCGACAGCTCGCCCAGCATGACCACCCTGGCCAGATGCGACGATTCCCGGCGCTGCTCCTCCGCCTCGACCTGCGCGCGGCGGCTCGCCGAGACGTCGGCGCGGATCACCACGGCGCCCCCGTCGGCCCGTGCCAGAGCCTCCACGGTCAGGGCGTACCACCGGTGGCGGCCGTCCTGCTCTTCGTCGTACTCCAGCGCGAAGCGCCGCCGCTCCCGCCGCAGTACGCTGCGGACCCCGGTCGCCACCGGGAGGGCCGCCGGGTTTCCCGCATCCGCCGCCGCGTCGCAGGCCGCCAGGAAATCCTCCCCGGCGCGCGCCCGGGTGAATTCGCGCGAGGGACCCGAGGCCGATCGTCGCCAGGACTCGTTCACGTCGAGGACGAATCCCCGAGCGTCGAGCACCGCCACCTGGTCCTCGAGCGAGGCCAGCAGAGAGCGGAAAAGCCGCAACGCCCGGCGCCGCCCGGTGCTGACGATGGCCAGGCACAGGACCGGCAGGGCGGTCAACAGCAGGAACACCTGCAGCACGACCACATTCTCGTCGGGCGAGGAGACGAGGAACGGGCCCAGGCCTCGGTCCGCGCTCCAGATGGCGGCGAAGGCGACCACGGTCACCGCAAGACTCACCGCGCCTGGCCCGTATCTGAGGGCGGCCCAGATGAGTACCGGGAGCGGGGCGTAGAGCGCGAGCGCCCGTTCCCAGCGAGCGAGGCCGGGCGTCAGGAACGCGACGAGGCAGGTCATCCCGAGCGCGGCGCCGAGCAGCAGCACCTCCGTCACCTGGCCCCGGGTCGGGTAGGCGGGCTCCCATCTCAGCGCCGCGCCGACGCCGGCGAGGAAGAGCGGCAGCACGATCAGCCCGGTGAGCGCGTTCGACATGAACCACTGCTGCCAGGGCGGCCAATAGGTCGCCGACGCGCCGTGCAAGACCACGTTCGCGGCGCCGATCGTGGCGCCCACCGCCGGCGCGACCAGGACCGCGGCAACCACGAACCGCTGGAGGTCCCCCATGGTGTCGAGCCGAGGCCGCCCGCGGAACAACCGGGCAAACAGCAGCACCGCCACCAGCGCGCGAGCGACATTCGCGACGTCCGCCGCCAGGATCCAGGAGAACGGCCAGCCGCCCCAATGGGCCACCGCGTGCGTGATGACCCCGACCAGGATGTACCACACCCACTCCTGCGGCCGAGCCGAGACCAGGGCCGTGGTGAGGGCGGCGTACGGCACGAAGAGCACCGCGGAGCCCAGCTGGGGATACCGGAGGGACTGGGCCAACTGATTGCCCAGCAGAGAGACCAGGGTGAACAGCACGATGCCAGGCGCCAACGGTAGGGTGGTGCCGGGCTCTGGTCGGGAAGGGTCGCGGGTTTGCGTCGTGAGGTCCTGGTGGCTGACGATCGCCGGCTACTGCGCCAGCGAGAGCGGATCGATCCCCTTGCTGGCGTCGAAGGACGAGCCGATCGCCGCCACCACCGCACGCTTCCGGTCCAGCGCGGCCAGCTCCCGGATCCGGTACACCGCTTCGATGCCCGTACAATGCGCGCCGAGCAGATAGCCGAGGTGGGCCGAGCGGAGCCGGGTCGCCGTCCAGGCGAGCGCCGAGTCGCTGGCGGCGAAGAGGTGCAGCCCTCCGACGATGGCGTACGCCGGCTCTGCGCCTAGGATCTTCCGCGCATAGTCGACGGTGTTGATGGTCCCGGCGTGGCCGCAACCCGCCACCACGACGAAACCACTGTCCGTATCGATCAGCAGCGACATGTCCTCGGGCAGCGTATCGGTGACGAGGCCGGCGCCGGTCACGATGCTCTCGGGCGCGCCATAGTAGCGCTCCGGATTGGGGCGGGGAATCGGCCCGGTGAGCCAGACGCCGGGGAAGATCTCCTCCGGCTTTCCGTGCACCACGAAGACCGCCCCGGTGGCCTCCATCGCGGATTTCACCGCGATGGTCGGATTGGCCTCCTCGTCGCTGCCCGGCTTGCGGCGGCTGAGGAAGATGCCCGGCGCCACGTGGATGCGGGACATCGCCGAGGGTGAC
>DASSML010000307.1:0-18071 GCA_035688895.1 Gemmatimonadales bacterium | reverse complement strand
CTAGCGACCTGGCAACCTTTGGCTACGGATTTTCCCCATGTACGCGATCTTTCGGGCCCTCGGCAAGCAGTTCCGAGCGGAGAAGGGCAAGACCCTGCGGGTCCCGCTGATGGACGCCGCGGCCGGCTCCAAGGTCACCTTCGATGAGGTGCTGCTCTCCTCTGACGGTGAGACCATCCGGGCGGGAACCCCGCTCGTGGCCGGCGCGTCGGTCACGGCCGAGGTGGTGGGCGAGGCCAAGGCCCCCAAGATCTACGTGTTCAAGTTCAAGCGGCGCAAGAACTACCGCCGCAAGACCGGACATCGGCAGCGGTACACCGAGGTCCGCATTACCGACCTCAAGCTGGGCTGAGACAGTCATGGCACACAAGAAAGGCGTCGGCTCCAGCCGGAACGGGCGGACCAGCAACCCCAAGTACCTCGGCGTCAAGCGCTACGGCGGCGAGCAGGTGGTGGCGGGGAACATCCTGGTCCGGCAGCGAGGCACCAAGTTCCACGCCGGCAAGAACGTGCGGCGGGCCAACGATGACACCCTGTTCGCCCTGATCGACGGGGTCGTCAAGTTCGAATTCCGCGATAAGGACCGCCAGAAGGTCTCGGTCTACCCGGTCGAGGCCGCCGCGTCCTGATCGCGGGCTGAGGTCGGTATCGCAAGGGGGCGCGACGATGTCGCGCCCCCTTCTGCTTATCTTGAGGGACAGGGAGGTCGCATGAGCCGATCCACGCTGTTCGGCCGACTCAATCAGGAGCTGGAGGCGTTCGGCCGGAAGGCCCAGTGGGCGCTGGACGAGGGCAAGCTGCAGATCGAGCTGCTCCGCGTCCGACGCAAACAGGACCAGGTCGCCCGCGACCTCGGGCTCCTGGTCCACCGCCGGGAGCGCGGCGGCGAGGCCGATCCTCGTCGGATCGACGCCCTGCTGCTCCGTCTCGATGACCTGGCCGGGGAAATCGGGCGCCTCGAAGAGCAGGTGCAGGCGGCCAAGCGCCAGCGCGCCGAGGGTGCGTCGAGCGGGTCCGTCTAGGCGCGCGAACCCTCTTCCACGCGGGCCGCGATGGCCACCCGGATACGATCGGGGTAGTTGCCGCACAGCCCGTCCACACCGAGCCGGGCCATTCGCTCCAGATCCCCGATCTCGTTCACGGTCCACGCGATGACGGCGCCGCCGGCGGCATGCACTCTGGCCACCAGATCGTGATCGACCTGTCCCCATTCCTGCCACAGGGTGCTGGCCCCGACGGCCTCCATCGCGGACAGCGGATCCTCCAGCCGCGCGGTGAGGAGAATGCCGCGCCGCAGAGTCGGGCGCCGCTGGCCCAGCCGGCGGATGATGCGGTGGTCGAAGCTGTGGACCGCGTAGCGCTCCGGCGCCGGCCCGGAGTCCAGCGCAGCGAGCAGCTGGCCGTCGTGCTGCTCGGGCAGGCCCTTGACCTCGACCCAGACCTCCTTGTCCCCCACCAGGTCGAGGATCTCCGACAAGAGTGGCAGCAGCTCGCCGTTCCGGAGCCGCAGCTGCCGCGCCTGTTCCCGGGTCAGGCCCGCGATCGGGCCAACCCCCGGAATGTCGGCATCGTGATGGACGATGATGGCGCCGTCGCTGGTCGCATGGATGTCGAGCTCGACCCCGTCGGCGTCCAGCATCAGGGCGCGCCGGAACGCGGCTCGGGAATTCTCGTACTCGTAACCCGACGCGCCGCGGTGGGCGATGATTCTGGGGCGTGGCATCGGGCTAAGATAGCCCGGCTTAACGAAATCGAACACCCGACGTCAGCCTCCTCCGGATGACCCCAGCGCCCTTGCCGGAGCCTTCCGACCAGGCCCTGGTCGCCGCCTACCGGCAGGGCGACCAACGGGCGGCGTCCGAGCTGGTTCGCCGGCACGGCCCGGCGGTCGCGCGGTTCCTGTACAGCTCCGGCGCGCTGGCCGCGGACATCGAGGATCTGGTCCAGGAGACGTTATTCCGAGCCTTCCGCGGCCTCGAACGATGGCGAGGCGAGGCCTCCTTCCGGAGCTGGCTCTTCACTATCGCCGGCAACCTGACGCGGGACGCCTTTCGCCGGCGCAAGGGTCGTGAAGTGATCTCGCTGGAGGATCGGGACCTGCCTGATCGCGCCGACCCCGATGCGGAGCTGGCCGCCGGCGAGCTGGAGGATCGGCTGCGGGCCGAGTTGGGCCGGCTCCCGCGGCTGCAGCGAGAGGTCTTCCTGCTCCGGGCACAGGAAGGGACGTCATACGAGGAGATCGCCCGGGCCCTGGGCACCACGCCGGGCGCGGCCCGGGTCCACTATCATCACGCGGTGAAGCGATTGAAGGAGCTGGTCGGATGAGCGGGTGCACGCGGCTGTCGGATCGGATGCCCGAGGTGGTCCACGGCCGGTCTCGCTGGACGGCGGACGAGGCGGCACACCTGGCCGCCTGTGCCGAGTGTCGCCGCGAGCTCGCCCTGCTGCAGGCCACGGTCACCCTGGGGCGCCGGACTCCCCGGCTGGGCGACGCCGAGCGGATGGCGGCCACGATCGAGCGGCGACTCACCGGCATCCGCACCCGGCGGATCGGCGTCCAACGGGTCGCCGGCCTGGCTGCCGCGGCCACGCTGCTGCTCGCGGTGTGGACCAAGTGGCCGGAGCGCCCGGTCGCGAGCCCGGCCGGACCGAGCCGGCCGGCTGCCCCGGCCTTGGTTCCCCTGCCCGAGCTCGAGCTGCTCGACCCGGCGGAGCTCGACTCTCTGCTGCAGCGGATGGAACAGCCGTCCGTCGGAGGCTCGACACTGGACGCGCCCGGCCTGGGCGATCTGGAAGACACCGAACTGGAGCAGGTGCTCGCCACCTGGGAGGGTTGATGCGGAGACTCGTGCTTCTGGTCGTGCTGTCGGCGACTGTCGGCGGGGCCGTTGCGGCGCAGGATCCCGACACCACGCACCCGCAGGCCCAAGTGCTCCGGCAGCGCATCGAGGAGCGCTTCGCCCAGCGGGTGCAGGAGCAGCTCGGGCTCTCCGATGAGCAGGCGACCAAGCTCCGGTCCACCAGCCAGGAATACGGCGACCGCCGGCGGAAGATGGAGGCGCGGGAGCGCGACCTCCGCGTCGCCCTGACCGGACAGCTCCGCCCCGGGGTCGCGGCCAACCAGGACAGCGTGGCCCGCCTGACCAAGGCGCTGGTGGACCTCCGCGTCGACTACGCCAACACCTGGCGCGACGAGATGAACGCCCTCTCCTATCTCACGCCCGTCCAGCGCGCCCAGCTCTACGTCATGCGCGATCGCCTGCTCCAGCGGGTCCAGGAGATCCGGGACGAGCGTGGCGGGTGGCGGAGGCGGCCGACGACTCCCTAGATTTCCGCCGTCTCCTCCTCAGGTACGGCGATGCGGTTTCGACTCGGCTGGACCGTCGCACTGCTGATCGGCACCGCGGGCGCGGCCTCGGCCCAGACGCCGCTGGTCTATCGAATCGACGTCTCGGGCACGGTCGAGAACGGGCTCGCACCCTACGTGGCCCGGGCGCTGAACGAGGCGGCGGATGCCGGCGCCGCCGCCGCCTACCTCGACATCGATACCCCGGGCGGCCGCATCGACGCCGCCGAGCGGATCGCGGACGCGGTCCGCCGCTCCACCATTCCGGTCTACGCCTTCGTCAACCCCCGCGCCTTCAGTGCCGGGGCCCTCATCGCGATCGCCAGCACGGGCATCTACATGCGGCCGGGCGGCGTCCTCGGCGCGGCCACCCCGGTGGACGGCGAGGGCCGCAAGGCCTCGGCCAAGATGGTGTCCGCCATGCGGGCGGAGTTCCGCGCGGTCGCGGAGGAGCGCGGGCTCGACCCGCGGATCGCCGAGGCGATGGTCGACGAGAGCATCGAGGTCCCCGGCGTCGTGCGCGCGGGGGAGCTGCTCACCCTCACCAGCGCCGAGGCGCGCAGAGTGGGATTCTCCAAGGGCGACGTAGCGGATGAAGCGGCCCTGCTCGGCGCGGTGGGGCTCGCCGGCGCGCGGGTGGTGCAGCTGCAGCCGAACTGGGCGGAGCTCGTCGTCCGGTTCATCACCAACCCACTGGTGTCGCCGCTGCTGCTGTCGCTGGGGCTCCTGGGACTCATCTTCGAGATCAAGCACGGCGCCTTCGGGCTGGGCGGGCTCCTGAGCCTGGTGTCCCTCGGCCTCTTCTTCGGCTCCAGCTTCATTCTGGGCCTCGCGGGGTGGGAGGTCGTCCTCCTGCTGGGCCTCGGTGCCATCGCGCTTCTGGTGGAGGTGTTCGTGCTGCCCGGGTTCGGCGTGGCCGGCATCGCCGGCATCGCCGCGATCGCGACCGCCATCGTGCTGGCCCTCCTCGGCGCGGCCCCGACCGCGGCCGATGTGGCGCAGGCGCTCGCGATCCTGGCGACCAGCCTCGTGATCACGGCCGCGGTGACCTACGCCTGGCTGCGCCACCTTCCGACCAGCACCCGGTTCGCCGGTCTCTTCCTCCGGCATGGGCTCCCCCAGGCCGACGGCTACATCTCGGCGCTGCCGCGGGCCGATCTCGTCGGCCAGGAAGGGGTGGCCCTCACCGATCTCCGGCCCGCCGGCACCGCCAGGATCGGCGCCGAGCGGGTGGATGTGGTCACCGAGGGCCAGTACGTCGCCCAGGGCGCTCCAGTCCGGGTGGTGCGCAGCGAAGGCTACCGTCACGTCGTCATGCCGGTGGCGCGATGATTCCGTCTCTCGACCTCCCACAAGGACTTCCCGTGGACGACTCGATGCTGAGCCTGGGCGTGGTGCTGGCGCTGGTGTTCGTCGGCGTCATCGTGCTGATCGTCTTCTTCCAGTTCATCCCCTTCGGCCTCTGGCTCACCGCGCTGTTCAGCGGGATCCGGATCTCGTTCTTCACCCTGTTCGGGATGCGGTTCCGCCGGGTGGACCCGCGGGCCATCGTCATCCCGATGATCAGCGCTCACAAGGCGGGCATTCCGCTGCAGGTGAACGACCTGGAGACCCACTTCCTGGCCGGCGGGAATGTCAACCGGGTGGTGAACGCGCTCATCTCCGCCGACAAGGCGGGAATCGAGCTCACCTACAAGCAGGCGACGGCGATCGACCTGGCCGGCCGCGACGTGTTCGAGGCGGTCCAGGTGAGCGTGAACCCGAAGGTCATCACCACGCCCAAGGTGGCGGCGATGGCCAAGGACGGCATCCAGCTGCTCGCCATCGCCCGGGTCACGGTACGGGCCAACATCAATCGGCTGGTCGGCGGCGCCGGGGAGGAGACGATCCTCGCCCGGGTAGGCGAGGGGATCGTGAGCACCATCGGCTCCGCCGAGTCGCACAAGAAGGTGCTGGAGAACCCGGACCTGATCAGCAAGACGGTGCTGCAGAAGGGACTCGACGCGGGCACCGCCTTCGAGATCCTCTCGATCGACATCGCCGACGTGGACGTGGGCAAGAACATCGGCGCCGAGCTGCAGACCGACCAGGCCGAGGCCGACAAGCGGATCGCGCAGGCCAAGGCGGAAGAGCGGCGCGCCTTGGCGGTGGCAGTCGAGCAGGAGTTCAAGGCCGAGGCCCAGAAGCAGCGCGCGTCGGTCATCGCGGCGGAGGCGCAGATTCCGCTCGCCATGGCGGAGGCGTTCCGCACCGGCAACCTCGGCGTGATGGACTACCAGCGGTATCGGAACGTCCAGGCCGACACCAGCATGCGCCAGGCGATCGCGGGGCAGAGCGACGAGGCGCCGAGCACCGGGGCGTGACGGTGGATTTCGGCGGACTGTTCTTCCTGGCCCTCGTCTGGGCCTTCTTCAAGCTGGTGTCGCGGAGCCGGGAAGAATCGAACCCCCCGCCGGCGCGCCGTCCGCCGATACCGCCGACGGCGGGCAACGATCCCAGCCAACAGGAAGGACGGGCGCTGGAGCGGTTCCTGCGCGAGCTGGAGCGCGCCGTGAATCAGGGCGCCGCCGGACCGGCCGGACGCCCGGCCGGTCGGCCGCTCCCTCCCGCGGAGGAGGTTGAGGAGCGGGAGGTGCTGGAGGTAGCGCCTGAGGTGGAAACCCTGGAGCGCGAGCCGCGCAGAGCCCAGCGAGCCAGGGTGGATCAGGACGAGGAGGCCGAGCGGGTGATCGCGCGCCGTACCGCCTCGGCAGCGGCGCGCTCGGGCGGGCAAACCGCGGCCGACCACCGGAAGTTCGACCAGCAGATCCGGCAGCAGCCGGCCGACCACACGGCCACCCGGGCGCTCACGCCTCGGCAGCTTCGCGACGCCATCGTCTGGCGCGAGATCCTGGGGCCGCCGGTCTCGGAGCGGGATCGCTAGACCTAGCTACAGCCCGTACAGACGCTCGTAGTTGCGCCGGAGCCTCGCGACCAGCGGGCGGTGGTCGGGCGGCGAGCCGGTCACCCGCTCGATCAGCCGCACCGCGGAATACCGGCTTCCCTCCCGATGCACCCGCTCTCGTACCCAGCGAACCAGCTCGAGGAACTCGCCCCGGGCGAACTGCTCCTCCAGGCTGCCTAGCTCCGCTTCCGCACGCGCCACGAGCTGGGCGGCGAAGACGTCGCCCAGGGTGTAGGTAGGGAAGTAGCCGAACAGTCCGTCGGCCCAATGCCCATCCTGGAGGCAGCCCTCGGCATCGTTCGTGGGCGCCACCCCGAGGGCTTCCTGGTAGGCCGAGTGCCAGGCCTCGGGGACGTCGGCCACGGCGAGGGTCCCGGAGATCAGGGCCCGCTCGAGCTCGAACCGGATCATCGCATGGAGGTTGTAGGTCACCTCGTCGGCATGGACTCGGATCAGCGAGGGTGATACCCGGTTCAGGGCGAAGTGGAACTCGTCGAGGCTCACATCGTCGAGCGCTTCGGGGAACGCGGCCCGGGCTCGGGGATAGAAGTGGGCCCAGAACCCGCGGCTCCGGCCGACGTGGTTCTCCCACAAGCGGGCCTGTGCCTCGTCCATCCCGACCGAGGCAGCCTCCCCGATGGGTGTGCCGTAGTGGCTGGGGTCCAATCCCTGCTCGTACAGACCGTGGCCGACCTCATGCAGAATGGTGAGGAGTCCGCCGGCGAAGTCCCGCGCCTCGAACCGCACGGCGATGCGACAGTCGCCCGCTCCCAGCCCGGTGCAGAATGGGTGGACGCCCAGGTCCATCCGGCCCCGGCCGAAGTCGAAGCCGACCGCCGCCGCGACGATTTCGCCGAAGCGGCGCTGGCCCTCCACCGGGACCGCCCGCCGGAGGACCGAGGGATCCGGGCGCCGGCCCGCGCTCTCGATCCGGCCGGCCAGGGGGACCAGCTCCCGACGCAGCGCGGCGTAGAGCCGGGCCACCACCTCGCTCCGGAGCTCCGGCTCATAGTCTTCGATCAGGGCGTCGTACGGCTCCCCGGCGTACCCGACGCACTCCGCTTCCGCCCGCTTGAGCTCGACGATGCGCTCCAGCCAAGGGCGGAATCCGGCGAACTCGGCCGCGGCCCGCGCCTCGGCCCAGGCCTGCTGGGCCAATGCCGTCGTCCGGGCGACGTCCTCCACGAGAGATCGCGGCAGGCGCTTATAGCGGTCGTACTCCCGTCGGAGCTCGCGGATGTTGATCGCGGCCGGTGCGGTCGAATCCGCGACGATGGACGAGCCCTCCAGCTCCCCCAGCAACTCTCCGATCCTGGGATCGGTGCCGCGGTCGTGGATCAGGCCGGCGACCAGCGCCAGCTGCTCGCTCCGATTCTGTACCCCCCCGCGGGGCATGTGGGTCTCCTCGTCCCATTCCAGCAGCGCCTCGATCGCGATGAGGAGCCCCTCCTCGCGCACCCGCCGGATCAGCTCCTCGTAGGCTCGGTCCGCTCGCATGAATCTCCCGGTCTCAGGCCGTTGGCAGTTGGTCCGGCGGCGACTAACATACCATTCCATCTCACGATCCGGAGTGGCCCTTGCTCACGCCGGCCGAAGAACTCGGGCTGAGCGGCGCGGCCATCGCGAGCCGGGTCCAGTTGGCCTTCCACCGCCTGCCCGAGACCGCGCTAGCCGATCTGCTGGAGCGCCTGCGGGAAGGAGCGCTCCAGCGCCACCTGGTGTATGGCGGGGACGAGGGGCTCGACCCCGTGCGGGTGCTGCCCATTCCGGTCACGGTCCTGCCGGAGCAGCAGACCTATATCCACCATGTGACGCTGACCCTGCAGAACGCCCTCAAGCGCCTCCCGGAGCTCTACCTCGCCGACCGCCGCATCGCCGACCTCCTTCGCCTGCCCGAGGCGGAGGAGCGCTGGCTCCAGGAATGCTGGGGCACCAGTCAGAGCGAGCACAACCCGGTCTTCGGGCGACTCGATGCGGTCATCGACTACACCAGCCCGATGTGGAAGGACTCCCTCCGCTTCGTCGAGCCGAATCTCAGCGGAATCGGCGGTCTCCACATGGTCCCCACGAGCGAGCGACTGATCCTCAAGCTCGTCGGTCCCATGCTGCGACAGGCCGACCAGACGCTCCGGCTTGGACTGGGCGACGACATCCGGGACCTGCTGACTCAGGTGCTGCTGGAGCACGCTGACGCCATCGGCACCGGGCGGGCGATCTGTCTGGTGGAGCCCAAGTACGATGGCCACGGGCCCGACGAACAGGAGGACGTGGCCCGCTACCTGCGCGAGCGTCACGGCCTCCACGTGACCCATGCCGATCCAGCGGAGCTCCGGCTTCGCGACGGCCGGGTCTGGCACGGCGACGATCCCGTGGACCTGGCCTATCGCGACTACGCCGTGGCCGATCTCCTCGACCTGGCGGACGAGGGGGTGGACGTCGAGCCGATGAAGGTGCTCCTGCGGGAGAATCGGATGGTGTCCTCGATCGCCGCCGAGCTGGACCAGAAGAGCTGCTGGGAGGTCCTCACCGACCCCGTGCTCTCGCACGAGTACTTCGGTTCGGCGGAGCAGGCCATTTTCCGCCGGCACGTGCCCTGGACGCGGGTGGTCGCCGACCGTGCGACCACCCTGCCGGAAGGCCGGACCGACTCGCTGCTCGAGTACGCCCGAACGGCCCAGGAACAGCTGGTGATCAAACCGGATCGAGGCTACGGCGGGGACGGGATCATGCTGGGTCCGGCCGTGTCGCCCGCCGACTGGGAATCGGCGCTCGATGCCGCCCTGGCGGACGAGCAGCGGTGGGTGGTGCAGCAGCTGGTCGCCATTCCAGTGCGGGAGTTCCCCGTGCTCACGCCCGACGGGCGAGTCGCCATGGAGCCGTTCTACACCGTGATGGGGTTCGCGGCCTCGGATGACGGGCTGGCGGTGCTGGCGCGCGCGTCACAGAAGCAGGTCGTGAACGTGGCGCAGCACGGCGGTCTCTGCGCGGTACTGGTGTCCCATTCCCGACCCGAAGTCGGTCTCGTGACGGAAGAGCATCGTGCGCCTCCCGTCGCCCAGTCCTAGACCCGGCCGGGCTTCTCGACGCCAAACCGTTCCTGATACATCCGCATGGCAGTCTCGATGGCCTTCCGCGCCGCGTCGGCACCCTCGAACCCGCGCGACTCGGTGCGGGTGCCTTCGAGGTCCTTGTAGACCTGGAAGAAGTGCTCGATCTCCCTGAGATAGTGCTGGGGGATGTCGCCCAGGTCTTCGAGACCCTCGGAGTACGGGTCGCCCAGGGGGACCGCCAGGACCTTTTCGTCCGCGACGCCGCGGTCGATCAGGTGGAAGAGCCCAATCGGCCGCGCGTCCACGAGACAGCCGGTGAACACCGGGATCGTCATCAGCACCAGGATGTCGAGCGGATCGCCGTCGTCGCCCAGCGTGCGGGGCAGGAAGCCGTAGTCCCCCGGGTAGTGGACCGCGCTGTAAAGCACCCGGTCCAGGCGGAAGATGCCGAGCGATTTGTCCAGCTCGTACTTGTTGCGCTCGTTGGTGGGAATCTCGATGACCGCCGTGACCTCGCGGGGAGGGTTGGGGCCGATCGGAATGTCGTGCCAGGGGTGGAGGCAGGGAATGCGGGGGGATGGCACCGCGGGTCCTCTCGCTCGGGTGATGCCCGAGTCGCCAGCCGCCCGGGCCCAGGCGAAAGGTAATCCGCCGGCTGGGACGCCAGTCGGCCTTGCGTCGGGTCGCGGCAACGGGCGAAGTTACCGCCCGGCCCGAGTGGCGGAATGGCAGACGCAGCGGACTCAAAATCCGCCGGGGGCAACCCCGTGCGAGTTCGACTCTCGCCTCGGGCATCCCAATTGCCCCAACGACTTAGGGGCTCGACTTCAGGTGGAAGTCGAGCCCCTTTGCTTGCGTGCCTGCTTTGTTAGACTCATAGTCTCCCCATGGTCACCGCTGCGGTGATTATCGCGCTGAGCGCCGTGAGTGTGGCGTGCCTCGTGGCCGCGCTACGGGTCTGGCATGAACCCTCTCAAGACCCGGCTCCGCCCAGACGATCGGAGGTTCAGGGCAACCTCATCCTGTTGGGCGTTTCGCTCCTATCCGTGGTCCTGCTGGGCGCAGCGGCTGCGGGGGTGGGGGAGGAGAACCGCATGCTTTGGGTCGGGCTCGGGCTGGGCCTGACGCTGATGACCGTGACGCGTCCGTGGTGGTTCTGGGAGAACTACAAGGCGCGGTGGTTGCGTGAACTGATCGGGGATGGGACAACAACCGCATTCTACCTTCTTGTCGCGGCCGCAATGGTCTGGGTCGGGCTCTTCACCGACTGGAAGTTCGGACGTCACTAGACTACCGGGTGCCGGACGCGTCATCGCTACGAATTAGAAATGGGTGCGTCGACGAAGAACCATCCAGCCAAATGATTCCGTCCCGCCGGATACGGGGGACATCCACATACCTTTATGACACAAGGCCGCTGGGATCGCAGGATTCCCGGTACTCTGCCGACCGCTACGGCTGATCCTCGACCGCCTTCACATCCGATGGCAGCACCACACTGCTGAACAGCTGGGCCTTCAGGGCCGGCATGGCCTCTCCGAAGATCAGCGGTGCCACCGCCTCGCGTGACAACGCCTCGATCCGCTGCTTGAGCGCCGCCACCTCGTCCGGGTTCTTGTCCGCCACGTTGGTCGTTTCGGCCGAGTCGCTTGCGAGGTCGAACAGCTCCGTCTTGGAGGGCAGGGTGGCCTGCCAGATGAGCTTCCAGTTGCCCTGGCGCAGGCCGGCCCGGAAGGGCTCGAGGTTGTAGACCACCTCGGTGCGGGGCGATGGGGCCCCCTGGCTCAGCGTCGGCCACATGTCCATGCCGTCGAGCGGCTTGGTCCCCAGCTTGGCGCCGGCCAGGCCGGCGAGGGTCGGGAACCAGTCGACCGTGTGAACCGGCCCGCGCACCACGGACCCCGCGGGGATGTGGTTGGGCCAATTGGCCACCGCCACCACCCGTGTTCCCCCCTCGTACAGGGTCCCTTTGCCCTCCCGGAAGGGGCTGTTGTCCGGGGGAATGGTGCTCTTCGACATGTCGATCTCGCCGGTGAACTTGGCGGAGGTCGGTCCACCGTTGTCGCTCTGGAAGACGATGATCGTGTTGTCGCGCAACTTGGCCGACTCGAGCGCCCGGACCACCTTGCCGACTTCTGTGTCCATCGCGGTGATCATCGCCGCGTAGGAGCGCCGCGAGGGGTCTTCGATCGAGGCGTACTGAGCCAGGAACTCCTTGGGAACCTGATACGGAGTGTGCGGAGCGGTGAAGGCCAGATACAGGAAGAAGGGCCGAGTCGAATCGCGACGCTGGATCGCCCGGACGGCCTCGTCGCCCAGCAGGGTGGTGACGTAGCCCGCCTCCTTGATCGGCTTGTCGTCGCGGAACCAATCGCGCACGCCGTGGGCCGAGTGCGTGAAATAGTCGATCTCGCCAAGCAACGGTCCGTACTGGTGGTCGAAGCCTCGATTGCGCGGCCAGTACTTCTTGTCCGCATGACCGAGGTGCCACTTCCCGACGATGGTCGTGGCGTACCCCGCCTCCTTGAGCGCCTGCGGCAGCAGCCATTCGTCGGTCGGAAGGCCGTACCTCCCGGCTGACGGAATGACCAGCGTCTGCAGCCCGTAGCGGAACGGGTAGCGACCGGTCATCAGCGCCGCGCGCGCGGGGGTGCACATCGGCTCGCCGTAATACTGCTCCAGCTTCGCTCCGCCGGCGGCGAGGGCATCGATGGTGGGCGTCTTGATGTAGGAGCCGTGGAAGCCGACGTCCTTCCACCCCTGATCATCGGTGATGATGTAGATGATGTTGGGGCGCGGGGCCTGGGCGTGGGCCGCTTGCGGGACGGCCAGGGCCATGGCCTGGGCGGCAACGACGAGCGCAAGAGCGGATCGCACCAGCATCATGGCCTTAGCATCCTTCCGGGCACGGGTGCCCGCGGGAATGGCACGGTACGGCTGTATGGTCGGGGACCCGAGAATCTAGCCCGCCGGCAGGCCAACGGACATGGACGTTCGTCCATGACGGCGGCCGGGATTGCTGCCTCCCGTGCCGGACGGCTTGTGGCGTTGTCGCCCCGGCAGGCGATTTCTATCTTCCGGCATGCCATCCATGCGCCCCGGCGGCGCTCGACTTCGGTTCGGCGTCATCGGGTGCGGTGCGGTCACCGAGCGCTACCATCTTCCATCCCTGGCGGCCTCTGCCGAGGTCGAGCTCGTCGGCTTCGCCGACGCGATGCCGGCGCGCGCGGCGGAGCTGGCCGCCCGGGTCGGCACCGGCCGTGGGGTAGGCGACTACCGGGAGCTGATCGGCGGCATTGACGCCGCCCTCGTCGCGGTGCCGAACGCGTGGCACGAGCCGATCGCGGTGGACCTGCTCGACGCCGGCATCCATGTCCTGGTCGAGAAGCCGATGGCGCGCACCACCGCCGAGTGCGATCGCATGCTCGCCGCGGCGGAGCGGGGTCGAGCGGTGCTCGCGGTGGGGCACGACTTCCGGCACTTTCCCGTCGCCCGCTACGCCCGGGACTTTTTCACCGCGGGACTGCTCGGACCGATCCTGCGAGTGGACCTCCGCCAGAGCGCGGGAGGACGCTGGCCGTACGCCTCGACCGCCGTCCTCTCGCCTACGGCAGGGGGCGGCGTGCTGCTGGACTTCGGCGTCCACCTCTTCGACCTGCTCCTCTGGTGGCTCGGTCCGATCGAGCCGGTGCACTACCGCGACGATGCGGAAGGTGGGGTAGAGTCGGAGTGTGAGGGCGAGCTCCTGGTGCGGGGCCGAGCGCCGTTCCACCTCGAGGTGAGCCGCTCCCGCACGCTCCGGGATACGGTGATCGTCGAGGGTGAGCGCGCCACCCTGGAGATCGGGGTGTTCGAGCCCGCCGTCGTCCGGCTCACGCCGCGAGGCGGTGCGACCCTGGCGGGCACCGCGCCGGACCCGCGATTCGAGCGGGCACCTCTCCGCACCGTGTTCGACCGTCAGCTCGCCGACTTCATCGCCGCAGTCCGCGGGCGAGGCGCTCCGCTGGTCGGCGGCGCGGAGGCTCGCCAGGCAGTCGCCCTGGTGGAGGCATGCTACGCGCGCCGGGAGTCCCTGCGCTGGCCCTGGAGCTGGCCCGAGGCCCGCGCCGCCGCGACCGCCCGATGACGGACACACGCGATCTGCGCGGCGCCCAGGTCCTGGTGGTCGGCGCCAGCGGCTTCCTCGGAGGCCGGCTGGCCGAACGGCTCGTGGTCGAGCAGGGAGCCCGGGTCCGGGTGCTCATCCGGCGGGTCGCCTCGGCCACTCGGCTGGCGCGCTTCCCGGTGGAGGTCGTCGCAGGCGACATCCTCGACTCGACTACCGTCGCCAAGGCAGCCGAAGACTGCAGCGTGCTGTTCAACTGCGCCAAGGGCACCGGCGGCGATGCGGCGCGCCGGCGGGCCACCGATGTGGACGGGGTGCGCCACCTGGTGGACGCCGCGGGCTCGGCCGGCGCGCGGCTGGTCCAGGTGAGCTCACTCGCGGTGTACGATCTCCCCCGGGACGGCGACGTGACCGAGCGAACCGGAGACGCACCGCCGGGAGATCCCTACGCCGATGGCAAGCTCGCGGGCGAGCGGCTCGCCCTCGAGCTCGGCCGGTCCCGCAGCGTCCCTGTCACCGTGCTCCAGCCGACGGTGGTCTACGGCCCGTTCGCGACGGTCCACGCCAGCGACATCCTCGACGAGCTCCGCACCGGGCGGATGACGCTGGTGGATGAGGGGCGGGGGATCTGCAACGCGGTGTACGTCGACGATGTGGTAAGCGCGCTGCTGCTGGCTGCCGTCTCGGCGCGGGCTCCGGGTGAGCGATTCCTGATCTCGGGGCCGGAGCATCCCACCTGGGCCGAGTTCTTCGGCGGGTTCGCCCGGATGCTGGGCGCCGAGGAGCGGCTGGTCCCGATGAGCTCGGCGGAGGCGCACGCACTCTGGGCCAGCTCCCGTCGGGCGCCCTGGCTCGCCAGCGAGGCGATGACCCTCTTTCGACGCGACAAGACACTGCGCAAGCGCCTGCTCGGAACGCGCGAGGGCCGCTGGCTCCGGGCTGTCGCCGAGCGGCTCGTGCCGGGACGCGTCCGGGCCGCCGAGCAGTGGGCGGAGCCCGGCAGCGCCACCGAAGACGGCCCCGTCGAGCTGCCCCTCGGGCCCATGCGGCCTTGGCTCATCGACTATCTGGGTAAACGGGCCCGCGTCCGGATCGACAAGGCGCGCGAGCTGCTCGGGTACCGGCCGGAATTCAGCCTCCAGGCAGGCCTGACCCTCACCGAAGCATGGGCTCGCTGGGCGGGCCTGGTCACGGACTAGCCTCGCGCGCCCCCTAGATCTTTGTTCTGCCTCGGCTTGAGTCTTGCTCCCCGGGAGCGGCGACGGTCATTCTCCCGACCGGATGCCTTTACCCATATCCTTGCGGGGAGCAAACTTGCGGACCAGTGTGGAGGCGGGCCCGGGCACCCAAGCCCAATCGACTCGGGCGAGCGGGGATACAGGGGAGTGCAACCTGCGGCAGAGCCGTGCCATGGGGCCAACCCAAGTGGCGGAGCGCGGGCCGGGCATGACCCGCATGGCGGTCGCGATCATCAATTGGAATACTCGAGACCTCCTGCGGGCCTGCCTCACCAGCTGCCTGGCCGAACGACCGGAAGAGATCGTGGTCGTGGACAACGGGTCGTACGACGGCAGCATCGACATGATGCGACGGGAGTTCCCCAACGTTCGCCTCAAGGTCCTGCCGGCGAACCCGGGGTACGGCGCCGCGAGCAACATCGCCTTTCGCCTCTGCACCGCGCCCAATGTCCTGTTGCTCAACAGCGATACCGAGGTGCGGCCGGGAGCCCTGGGCGCCCTCGCACGGGCCCTCGACGAGCGGCCGCGCACCGGCGTGATCGGACCCAAGCTGGAAAACCCCGACGGGTCGCTCCAGCGCTCGGTATTCCCTTTCCCCAGCCCCTACATCTCCTTTCTCAAGCGCCAGCCGCTGTCGAGTCTGGTGACCCGGCTGCCCGGGCTGCGGGAGCACTATCCGCTCAACTTCGCCCACGATCGCGAACGACGAGTGCCCTGGGTCCTGGGCGCCGCGCAGGCGATCCGGCGGGAGGCGTTCGACGCCGTGGGCGGCTTCGACGAGTCCTTCGTGATGTACTTCGAAGAGGTGGACCTCTGCTACCGGATGCGCCGGGCCGGATGGGATACTCGATTCCTTCCCGTCGCCACCGTCATGCACGTGGGGGGCGCCGCGACGCGCCAGCGGCGCCAGGAGATGCTGGTGCGCCTCACCCTGAGCTCGCTCGAGTTCCACCGACATCACGATCGCGGCGCCCGGCTCGCACTGGCCCGGCAGGTCGTCCGCATGAGTGCCCGCGCCTGGCTCTGGCGCGACACGCTCCGGTACTGGCTGAGTCGCAGCCTCCCCCGCCGCGAGCGCTTGGCCCAGGACCGGGAAGTCTGGCGCGAGGTCCTGACGAGGACGTCTACCGGGCCGTGACCGCGGCCCGGGTGCTGGTCCTGACCCCGTTCCCGCCGCGTCTCGACGCGACGCACGGCGGCAGCCGGGCGATCGCGGAGCTGGTCGAGCGGGTGGCCCACCGCAGGCCCGTCGCGCTGCTCGCGATCCGCTCGAGCGGCGACCCTCCCATCGATCCCCGCCTCGTCGCCACGTGCGCCCTCGCGCGGGAGATCGCGCGCCCGGACGACACCGGCGCGGTGGGGCGCGGCGCCGATGTCCGGGTGGCGGCCCGACTGTTGAGCGGAACGCCGATGTGGGTGAGCCGCTGGCGCGTGCCGGCGTTCGCCCGAGCCGTCCGGCAGGTCGCTCGGGAATGGCGACCCGAGCTGATTCAGGCCGAATACCATCTCATGGCCCAGTACTTCGACGCGGCAGGCATCGGGCCGCGCCGCATCCTTCGTCAGCTCGAGCCCGGGGCGGCCAGCGCCGCCGATCGCGCGGCGCGGCGGCGCGGGCCGGCTCGGCTGCTGGGCGCTCTCGAGGAGCGTGCCTGGCGCACCTACGAACGGCGGGCGATGGCCGCCTCGGACACCGTGGTGGCGCTCACCGAGCGAGACCGATCCACCCTCGCACCGCTCGCCGGGAAGACGCCCGTGGTGTGCATTCCCCTCGGCATCGCGATCCCCGAGCGCGCCGCGGACCCGCTCGGCGCAGGGCCGCCCAATCTC
Source organism: Gemmatimonadales bacterium (assembly GCA_035688895.1). Lineage (GTDB taxonomy): Bacteria > Gemmatimonadota > Gemmatimonadetes > Gemmatimonadales > GWC2-71-9 > CAVVWJ01. Next base: position 1,561 of record DASSML010000307.1, on the reverse strand, counting down.
CTCTTCGTCGGCAACTACATCCATCCGCCCAACGCGGACGCCGCCGAACGACTGGTCCACGAGATCTTCCCACTGGTTCGCCGGCGAGTCCCCGACGCGGAGCTCAGGATCGTCGGTCCGAATCCCCCGCGCGATCTCGACGGGGGCCCGGGCGTCGTTGTGACCGGCGAGGTCCCGGACGTGCGACCCTACCTCGAGAGCGCGACCGTGGTCGTCGCGCCGCTCAGGCTGGGAGGCGGAATGCGGGTGAAAGTCGCGGAGGCGCTGGCCGCAGGAAAGGCGGTGGTGGCGACGTCGCTCGCGGCCGAAGGACTCGGGGCCAGTCATGGCGGGCAGCTGCTCCTGGCCGAGCAGTCTGAGCCGATCGCCGATTCAATCGTCGAGCTTCTGCTCGACCCCGGCCGGCGCGGCGCCCTCGCGGGCCGGGCCCGGGCCTGGGCGGTCGAGCGGCTGGCGTGGGACGCGCCGGCCGCGGCCTTCGAGCGGCTCTACGAGTCGCTCGCCGCCGCCGGACCACGGAGCGCCTGACCGATGCCGGACGATCTGCAGAGCCGGACCCTGGCGGCATGGGACCGGCTCCGGGTGCGGTGGGTGCTGCTGCGGGAGCCGGGCGGCGAAGGCGGAGCGATGGGGGACACCGATCTCCTCCTTCACCCCGACGACGTAGGTCGCGCTTGCGCGGCGGCCCTGGCGGAGGGGCTGGTCCAGCTCCCCGGCGTGCACCGAGGCATCCACCTGATCGGCTATGAGGAGAGCGCGGGCCGCTGGGTCTGGCTGCATTGCGTCACCGATCTCTCCTACGGACCCTGGAGAACCCTGCCGACCGGCGCCGCCGATGCGGTGCTCGAACGACGCCTGCCCGGCGGACGCCTGCACCCGAGCGACGATTTCTGGGAGACGCTCCTGCACTGCCTCCTCGACCGGGGAGACATCCCGACGCGGCATCGGCAGAAGCTGGCCGCGCTGGCGCCGCGGGCGGAGCCCTCGAGCCCACTGGCGGGTGCGGTCGAGCGGCGGCTCCCAGCGCCGTGGACTCCGACGGCGGTGATCGCCATGGTCCGCGATCAGGAGTGGTCACGACTGGAGGAGCTCGGTGCGCGATGGCGTGCGGCCTGCCGGCGGCTGGGGCCGTCGGTACCGAGCCGCGCCATCGCCGCGCTCGGCCGGGCCCCCGCCCAGGTGAGCGGGCTCTGGCTCGGGCGCGGGGTCCGGGCCGCGCTGCTCGGCCCCGACGGGGCAGGGAAGTCGACGCTCGCGAGCGGCCTCGAGGCCACGGTGCCACTGCCCATGGCCCAGGTGTACATGGGGCTGACGGGGGGGTGGCTGCGGCGCGTCGACAAGCTCCGGCTGCCCGGCGTCGTGCGAGTCGGCCGGATGCTGGTGATCTGGGGGCGCTACCTCCGCGGCATTGTGCTCGCCGCCCGCGGCAAGCTGGTGATCTTCGACCGCTACATCTACGACGCCGAAGTGCCGACGCCCTATCAGCTCGGACCCGCCGCGAAGCTCGCCCGCTGGGTCGACGGCCACATCTGTCCGGGGCCCGATGTCACCATCCTGCTCG
>DASSML010000306.1:0-3787 GCA_035688895.1 Gemmatimonadales bacterium | reverse complement strand
CGTCGATGTGGGCCGCGGTTGGCTGATCTTCGGCTTGCCGCCGGCGGAGGTTGCCGTACATCCGTCCGATAAGAACGACGTTCAGGAGTTGTATCTGATGTGCGACGATGTCGCGGCGTTCACCGCCGAGATGGCGCAGCGGGGTATCGCGGTCGGCGCCGTGCAGGACGAGGGCTGGGGCCTGCTCACGCAGCTGACGCTTCCTGGCGGTGGAAAGCTCGGCGTCTATCAGCCGCGGCACGCACGGCCGGAGGCGATGAGCTGATGACGTCACGGCCTGATCGCCGGCCATGAGCGCTTCATCATCAGTAGTCCTGGAACGTGCCTCGCCCGACACGGCAGGGTTGCTCTCGAGCCTGCTCGGCCTGTACATGCACGACATGAGTGAAATGTTCCCGGTCACTGTCGGCGCTGACGGGGTGTTCAGGTACGAGAAACTCGAGCTTTACTGGTCGCAGCCAGATACACACGTCCCCATCTTGATCTACGCTCGGGGACAGATCGCCGGCTTCGCGCTGTCAACTCGAGGCTCTCCTGCCAGTGATGACCCGAGCCACCTGGATGTGGCGGAGTTCTTCGTTCTCCGCGGGCATCGGCGAACGGGCGTCGGTCGCGAAGCGGCGTTCCTCCTCTGGAACCGGATCCCGGGGCACTGGGTTGTGCGCGTTTCGACGGCCAACCGCGGTGGCCTCTCGTTCTGGCGCCGCACCGTCGCCCTGTACACGGGAGAGCTATTCGTTGAGAGTACGCGCCCTGGGACTCCCCACGGCTGGCACGTGTTCACGTTCGGCAGCGCGGACCGACACGAGGACTGAGCGTCGCTGCGAACCGGAGTCAAGCGTCCAGGGACCGGTGACTGCGGATCAGGTCGGTCCTGGCCAGGATGCGCACGAGGTAGTCCGAGACCGATTCGCGCTCGTGGCGACGGGGCAGGCCGAAATGCACGTCGTCCGGCTGCGGGGTCTCGCCCTCCGGCGGCTCGTCCACCATGAGATCGCCACCGCGCCGCTCCACGGCCAGCTCGAACGCTTCGACCGCGTCGAGCAGGCTGACCAGCTCGTCCCCCGACTCCTTGCCGGTGAGGATGACCCCGCGCTGGCGCAGGCGATCGGCGGTCTCGAGCATGACGCGGTGAAACTCCGACGAATTCGGCATATCGGCCCTCCCTGGTGTCCCTCGGTCCAGTCGGCTGGGCTCCCTGATCGAGCCCCTGTACGTAAGGTAAGTCGGTTGCCCGCACATCACTCCTATATGCGCCTGCGCTGCCCGCTGGCGGGGTTTCGATGGATGATCACCTGGAGCGAAACAAGCAAACCGTCACATCTTTCTACGACCTCATGTTCAACCAGTCACGCCCCGGCGAAGCGGTCGATCGCTTTGTCGGCGCCACCTACACCCAGCACAATCCGATGGTGGCGGATGGGAAGGTCGCCTTCGTTGCGTACTTCGAACGGATGGCGCGGGAGTACCCGGGGAAGCACGCGGAGTTCAAGCGGGTGATCGCCGAGGGCGACTACGTGGTCCTGCACTGCTACCAGCAGTGGCCCGGGGACCGTGACTGGGCGGGGATAGACATCTTTCGGCTGGACGCGGACGGCAAGGTGGTCGAGCACTGGGACGTGCTGCAGCCCGTTCCGGAGACTGCCGCGAACGACAACAGCATGTTCTAACCCAGCGCATTGGACGCCAAGGAGACAGCGTGACAGTCAAGCGTATGGACAACGTCGGCATCGTGGTGGAGGACCTCGATGCCGCCGTTGAGTTCTTCGCCGAGCTTGGCCTCAGGCTGGAAGGGCGAGCCCTGGTCGAAGGAGAATGGGCCGGGCGCATCACCGGACTCGGTACCCAACGCGTCGAGATCGCCATGATGGTCACTCCCGACGGTCATAGCCGGCTCGAGCTTTCACGATTCCTGGAGCCACCCGTATTGGCCGATCATCGGAACGCCCCGGTCAACGCGCTTGGCTACCTGCGCGTCATGTTCGCCGTGGAGGACCTCGACGACACCCTCGTCCGGCTCGGCAGGCGGGGCGCGCAGCTGGTCGGCGAAGTGGTCCGGTATGGGGACATGTATCGGCTCTGCTACATCCGCGGTCCAGAGGGAATTCTCATTGGGCTGGCCGAACAGCTGGGTCAGCAGACTTCCCGAGCGAATCCCGTACAACGGTGAGCCTTGAGAACTGACTCCATGGACTCCGTCCGCCCATCGCATCCGTCCCGATGAAAGTCCTCCTGTTCGGAGCCACCGGCATGGTCGGCTCGGGTGTCCTGCTCGAATGCCTCGACGCGGCTTCGGTCCGGGAAGTCGTGGTCATCGGACGGTCCCCCACGGGCCGTACCCACCCCAAGCTCCGGGAAGTCCTGCATACCGACTTCTCGACCTTCGATTCCCTTCGGGCCGAGCTCGCCGGGGTGGATGCCTGCTTCTTCTGTCTTGGGGTGTCGTCCATCGGGATGGACGAAGCCCAGTACACCCGACTCACCTACGACCTGACGCTCGCCGCCGCTCGAGCCCTCCTCGCCGTGAGTCCGCAGGCGACCTTCTGCTATGTCTCCGGCGTCGGGACCGACGAAACGGAGCACGGACGACTGATGTGGGCGCGGGTCAAAGGACGGACGGAGAACGCCCTTCTCGGGTTGGGATTCCGGGCCGCGTACATGTTCCGGCCAGGGTTCATCCGCCCGGTGAAGGGCGCGCGGTCCAAGGTCGGATGGATTCACCGGCTGTACGTGATCCTCTCTCCCCTCACGGCGCTGGTGGCCGCCTTGCTTCCGGGGAAAGTCGTCACGACGGCGATCATCGGTCGGGCCATGCTTCACGTCGCCACGGCCGGCTACCCGAGGCCTCGTCTCGAGCCACCGGATATTGCTCGAGCCGGTCGCGCGCAGCCTGACACTCAGACGGCGACTTGACCTCAGCCGAAGCCACCCATGGGAACGATCATCGTAAGCGAGAACGTCACCCTCGACGGGGTCGTCCAGGACCCGGCCGGCACGGAGGGCTTCGGGCGCGGCGGGTGGGTCGGCCGGGTGGGCGACCGAGGTCGCGAGGAAGCGGCGAAGGCCCTGCTCGATGAGGCGCTCGGCGCCGAGGCTCAGCTGTTCGGCCGGCGAACCTACGAATTCCTGGCCGCGCGGTGGCCATCGCGGAGCGGCGAGCTGGCGGACAGATTGAACGCGATGCCCAAGTACGTCGTGTCTTCGACCCTGGAGGCCGCCACGTGGAACAACTCGACGGTACTGAAGGGTGACGTGGTGGGTGAGGTCTTCCGGCTGAAGCGCCAGCTCGGTGGGGGAATCGTCGTTCCCGGGAGCATCCGGCTCGCGCGCACGCTCTTCGAGCACGACCTGGTCGACGAGCTGCGGCTCACGATCTACCCGGTGGTACTCGGTGCCGGCGAGCGCCTCTTCGGCGAGATCGGCGACAAGCAGCCCATGCGCCTGGTCGAAAGCCGGACGCTCGACGACGGCCTGGTCCGTCTCACCTATCAACGCGTCCGCGAGGCCTGATGTCCATGGATCAGCGAACTCCGCTAGAACGGGTGCGGCACCACTGGGAACACCTGGGGACGGACGTGGATCGCGCGCACGAGATGTACCACGACGACGCGGTGCTGGAGTTTCCGCAATCGGGAGAGCGATTCGAGGGCGTGGCCAACTTCCGGGAGTGGCGCCGGCAGTATCCAGCGAGCCTCCGCTTCCGGCTCCGGCGGATGACGGCGCGGGAGGACCTGGTCGTGGTCGAATGCTCGCTCAGCTACGACGGCGGCCCCTGGCAGGACGGGGT
>DASSML010000305.1:0-3258 GCA_035688895.1 Gemmatimonadales bacterium | reverse complement strand
CAGCTTGTCCACCTCGTCCAGCAGGAACACCGGGTTCCGGGTGCCGGCCTGCTTCATCCCCTGGATGATCCGGCCCGGCATGGCGCCGACGTAGGTGCGTCGGTGACCCCGGATATCGGCCTCGTCGCGCGCGCCGCCGAGCGAGATACGGACGTACTTCCGCCCCATCGCACGGGCGATCGATTTGGCCACCGAGGTCTTGCCCACACCCGGCGGACCGACGAAGAGCAGGATCGGACCCTTGGCCCGCTCATCCGGGTTGCCCGGATTCGGCACGTTGCTCGTCGGGACCGTGGCGGTCGCCACCGGCGCATCGGTGGACTCGCCGGCATCGACCTCCTCCTTCCGCTCCACCTGCGCCTCGGCGTCCTCGCGCCCCTGCGCCTCGGCGTCCTGTTTCTGCCGGAGCTGGCGCACGGCCAGGAACTCGAGCACCCGATCCTTCACATCACCCAGTGCGTAGTGGTCCTCGTCCAGGATCCTGGACGCCTCCGCCAGGTCGAGGTGCTCCTTGCTGCGCTCGTTCCAGGGGAGCTCCGCGATGTTCTCGAGGAAGGTCCGGATGACCTGCGACTCCATCGACTCCCGGCCGATCCGGGTGAGGCGGTTGAGCTCGCGGTCCACTTCCTTCCGCGCCTCCGCCGGCAGGTCGAGCGCGGCGAGCTTCTCCTTGAGCTCGCGCAGATCGTCCCGCTCGTCGTCCTCCCCCAGCTCGCGCTGGATGGTCTTAAGCTGCTCGCGGAGGAACATCTCTCGCTGCCGCTCACCCAGCTCCTCCTGCACCTGGGACTTGATGTCCTCCTGGGCATCGAGCACGCCGATCTGGCGCTGCACATGGACCAGCGCCTTCCGGAGCCGCTCCTCGACGCTCAGCGTTTCCAGCAGCCCCTGACGCTGGGCCGGGGTGATGTCGATGTAGCCGGCCACGAGGTCGGCGAACTTGCCGGGCTCGTTGACCCCGGCGAGCACCTGCTGGACCACCTCGTCCGGCAGGCCCGACTTCTGGCCCAGCTCCGCGGCGCGGACCCGGGCCTCGCGATGCAGCGCGACGAAGGCGGAATCCTCGGGATTGAGCGGCAGCATCTCTTCGGCCTCACGCACGACCGACTGGAGATACCCTTCCTTCTCGCTGTAATGGATCGCGATCCCGCGGCGCTCGCCGTGGAGCAGGAGCTGCATTCCGGACAGGCCCCGCTGAAGCTGACCGATCCGGGCGATCGTCCCGATGGTGTACAGCACGTCCGAGCTCACGCTCTCGACGTTCTGACGTTGGGACACGGCAAAGACCAGCCGCTCAGGGGTAGCCAGCGCGGCCTCGATGGCTCGGAGAGTCGCCGGCCGGCCGGCGCCGATCGGCGCCGTCACACCCGGGAACAGCACGACTTCACGCAGCGGCAGGACCGGCAAGGTCAAACGTTCACTCATCTAGGTACTACTCCTTCCAATTCCCTTCAGGGAAACTGGCAGCCCAAGCTGCAGAATCTCGGGCTCAAGTGCACCCGGCGTGCCACGCTCAGGGCTGCGCAGACGCTGCCGATCAACAGCTTACGGCAGCGGATGGGTTCCCCGATAGAGCCAATCGGCTCCATCCTGGCAGGTCCCCTCCGATCTCGGCGGGTTTGCTGCCAAAATGGCGTCGGCTCCGGAGTGTTCCGGCCACCTGACTTCAGGGTAGCGGGAGGGACAGCGCCGGTACAGATTGTCTGCCATGTCCGGCTGCATGTCCAAACAGCACGGCAGCTTCCCGCGCGCCGCCTCGGCGCCTCGCTTGCCGTGACCAGTCCCGCCGAACAGCCTCTCCCCACCCGCCTCGCCGCCGCCCTGGGCGACGCCTACACCATCGAGGGCGAGATCGGCCGAGGGGGGATGGGCGTGGTCTATCGCGCCCGCGACGAGCGGCTGCAGCGGCGGGTGGCGATCAAGGTGCTGCCTCCCGAGCTGGCCTTCCAGCAGGATATCCGCGAGCGCTTCACCCGCGAGGCGCAGACGGCCGCACGGCTGAGCCATCCCCACATCGTCCCGATCCACACGGTCGGCGAGGGGCTGGGGCTGGTGTACTTCGTGATGGGCTACGTGGACGGGGAGTCGGTCGCCGCCCGCATCCGCCGGAGAGGAAAGCTGCCGGTCGACGAAGTCCGCCGCATCATGGCGGAGACCGCGGACGCACTCAGCGCCGCCCATGCGGTCTCCATCATCCATCGCGACATCAAGCCCGACAACATTCTTCTGGAGGGCCCTCGGGGTCGGGTCATGGTCACCGACTTCGGGATCGCCAAGGCGCTGTCGGCGGGCTCGGGGGCGACGCTCACGGGAGCCGGCGTCGCCATCGGAACGCCGGCGTTCATGAGTCCGGAGCAGGCGGCGGGCGAGAGGGAGATCGACGGCCGGTCGGACCTCTACAGCCTCGGGATCGTCTCCTATCAGATGCTCACCGGCGAGCTGCCGTTCAACGCGCCCACCGTCGCCGGCATTCTGATGAAGCAGATCACCGAGGTCGCGCCCGACGTGCGGACCCGGCGGGACGACGTGCCCGAGGATCTGGCCCTGGCCGTGTCGCGCTGCCTGGAGAAGGATCCGGAAAACCGCTGGCCCACCGCCGACACGCTTCGCCGCTCGCTGGAGAGCCGCGCGGTGAGCGGATATCAGCCCACCGGCCTGGGCTGGCGCGCCTCGGGCCGGCGGGGAGAGGCGTCGACGCGCGGCGCTCCCGCTGCCGAGCCGCCGGTCCGTCGAGGCCTGACCGACGCGAGTCGAGCCGGCCGCCCGGACCGACAGCTCGCCCGCCGGGGCGGCGCCGCGGCTGGGCCGATGCCGCGCCGGCCGCCCGCGCCGCGCGATCCCGACAAGCTGCCCGACACCGGCGAGCCCAAGATCGTGCAGAAGGTCCGGGGAGAGTTCGCCAGCTGGGCCGCGGTGTCACTCGGCTGCTTGGGGATCAACGTCGCCACCGGCATCGATCACCCCTGGTTTCTCTTCCCCATGTTCGGCATGGGCCTCGGGATGCTCAGGAACTACGGCCGGCTCTGGCAGGCCGGCTACAGCTGGCGCGACGTGCTCACCCGGCCGCCGGCACCCGATGCGATGGAGACCAAGGTCAGGGGCGTCCGCCTGCCCCGGGAGCTCCCCCGTCCCACCTACGAGGAGTTCGGCGCCCACCTCAAGGCGATCGAGCAGGTGCGGGACGACCGGATGGCGATCCAGAAGCTGATGGAGAAGCTGCCGCCGGCCGAGCGCAAGATGCTCCCGGAGGTGCAGCAG
>DASSML010000304.1:0-3255 GCA_035688895.1 Gemmatimonadales bacterium | reverse complement strand
CTGTTCGCTCTCGGCGCGCTCGGTCTGGGAAAGGCGCTCGGGGCCACCGCCGTCGGCGTCGGCGTCCACCTCATCGAGGCGAACTTCGTCGCCCCGCTGGTGATGGAGCGGCAGGTGAACATTCCGCCCGTCGTCACCATTGCCGGCGTGTTGCTCATCGGCAAGCTGTTCGGTCTGGCGGGACTCGTCATCGCGGTACCGATCCTGGCGTCCATCATGGTGCTCACCCGACATATCCTCCTGGGCGAGGTCTACGGCGACCCGCTGGAGCAGTCGGCCGGCGGCGGTACACGTCCGGCCACGGCCGAATCGACCGTCACCACCCGTCCCGAATCCGCCTGAGCCATGTCTTCTCCCCGTTACCTCATAATCGCCGACGGCGACTTCGGTCCCATGACCTCCAAGACCGCCAACTCGGTGATCCGGTATCAGCCGGAACGGGTCGTGGCGGTGCTCGATCGACGTCTCGCCGGGCAGACGGTGGAGTCCGTCCTCGGGTTCGGGGGCGCCATACCGGTGGTGGGGTCGATCGAGGAGGGGCTCGCGCTCGGCCCGGATGCCGTGCTGATCGGCATCGCTCCGCTGGGCGGACGGCTGCCTGACGAGTGGCGCGCCTGGCTCGCCCAGGCGCTCGATCACGGCTGTGACCTGTGGAACGGGCTGCACACCTTTCTGGCCGACGACCCGCTGCTCGCGGCCAAGGCCGCGGCGAACGGGCGTCGGATCCACGACCTTCGCCGGCCGCCGGCGGGGCTCCCCATCGCGTCGGGGCGGGCCAAAGCGGTCGACCCGTTCGTGGTGCTCACCGTGGGCACCGACTGCAACGTCGGCAAGATGACCGCCCAGCTTCAGCTCGCCCGGCAGCTCAACGCGCGGGGGGCGCGGACCCGCTTCGTGGCGACGGGGCAGACCGGAATCATGATCGAGGGGTGGGGGATCGCCGTGGACGCGGTGATCGCGGACTTCATCGCCGGCGCGGCCGAGCAGCTGGTGCTGGAAGGAAGCCGGAACGCCGATATCGTCCTGGTCGAAGGGCAGGGAAGCATCAACCACCCCGGCTATTCGGCAGTGACCCTTGGGTTGTTGCATGGCTCCTGCCCCGATGCCTTGATCCTCTGCCACCAGAGCAGCCGATCGTATATCGGCGACTACGACGAGGAGCCGTGGCTCCGGATCCCGCCGCTCGCCGACTACGTCCGGTGGTATGAGCGGATCGGCTCGGCGGTCCACCCGACCAAGGTCATCGGCATCTCCCTCAACACCTACGACCTGAGCGAGGCGGAGGCCCTGCGGGCCTGCGAGGCGGCGCGCCAGGAAACCGGTCTTCCGGCCACCGACCCGGTGCGGTTCGACAGCGCACCGCTGGTCGATGCGATCGAGTCGGCGCGAAGCCAGTACCGCGCCGCCCGAGGGTAGCAGGGACGTGAGCTCCTGGGAGCCTGCGCTCCGACGCTGGACCGACGCCGGCCTGGTCGACGCCGACGCCGCCGGGAAGATCCGTCGCTGGGAGCGCGACCGCGTTGGGGAGCCCAACGTCCGCTGGCCAGCGCGCCTCGCGCTCGCAGTGGGCGGGCTGATGGTGGGCGCCGGCATCCTGCTCTTCGTCGCGGCGCATTGGGATGCGCTGTCGCCCGGCTGGCGCTTCGGGCTGATCCTTCTGCTGGTCGGCGGCTTCCATCTGGCCGGCGCGGCTGCCGCGACCACTCCGGCGCTTGCGGCCACCCTGCACGCCTGCGGGACGGTGGCGCTCGGAGCGGGAATCTTCCTGACCGGGCAGATCTTTCATCTGCAGGAACACTGGTCCGGCGGACTGCTGCTCTGGGCGGTCGGCGCGTGGGCCGGCTGGGCGGTGCTGCGCCAGTGGCCCCAGGGCGCGCTCGCGGCCGTGCTCACGCCCGCGTGGCTCGCAGGCGAATGGATCGCTCGATCGGGCAATCTCGGGGCCGGGGTAGCAGGGGCGGGCCTCGTCCTGTTTGCCGCCGCGTACGTCGGAGCCGAGCCCGATGGGGGCCCGGCCGCGGTGCCCAGGTCGATGCGCCGAGCGTTGGTCTGGATCGGCGGGGTGGCAATAATCCCGGCGGCGCTTTGGCTCGTCAGCGCCGAGTGGTGGGCCTATCGTCCCGGAGCCGGCGGATGGGCGGCCGGACTGCTCGCCTGGGCGCTCGTGCTCGGTCTGCCGCTCGGGATCTCCGTGGCCCTGCGGGGAAGCGGGGCGCTTCCCATGGTGCCCATCACGGTCTGGGTGGCGATTGGTCCCTGGGCCATCCACCAGCGCGGACCGGCCCCGTACCTCTGGGCCGTGGGGCTCGCCGGCTTCCTCCTCTGGTGGGGGCTCCGCGACCGTCGCAGCACGCTGGTGAACCTCGGCGTGGCCGGGTTCGCCCTGACGGTGCTCATCTTCTACTTCTCCGACGTGATGGACCGCCTGGGTCGTTCGGCCAGCCTCGTGGGCATGGGGCTGCTGCTCCTCGGAGGCGGGTACCTGCTCGAGCGCGCCCGGCGCCGGCTGCTCGGCCGGTTCGAGGAGTCGGGGACATGAATGCCCGACGAGCCGGGGTCACCCTGGCCCTGGTGCACCTCCTGCTGGTGAGCGCCGTCGCGTTGAAATACGCGGCCGACCGTGCCCGGCTGCCGTCCGCCTGGGCACGGACGGTGCCGTTCGACCCCAGCCTGCCGATCCGGGGCCGCTATGTCCGCCTGCGGCTCCAGGTCCCGATGTCGGATACGGGTACCACCACGGGCGCGCTCTCGCGGGTCCGCCTCGTCGCCGCGGCCGGGCGGGTCTATGCGGTCGCCGATAGTGCGACCGGCCTCGAGGCCACCATCGACACCACCGCCAGCGCGCCGGCAGCTCGTCTGGTCGAGCCGATCGCCTTCTTCATCCCGGAGCACGTCCCCGATCCTTCGGCCCGGCCCGGGGACGAGGAGCTGTGGGCCGAGGTCACCCTGCCCGCCAGTGGCCCGCCGAGACCGATCCGGTTGGGCGTGCGCCGCGGTGGCGCCATCGAGCCACTCGACCTTCGCTGAATTTCGCCTCCCTTGGCGGGGCAACGGTTCACCCCCCGCAGTCACGCGGCGGTACCATGCCGCATGTTCGCCGGCTCTCCCCTCCCGCTTCATCCCGCAACATCGCTGGCTTGGGCGCATGGGCAGGTATTGCCGGGAGGGCGGCTGGGCGCCTGGGTGCGCGGCATCGGCCCCCGCGTGCGGCGCGGCCGGGTCGCGGGCGCGGCCTTCGCGCTCTCCGGCGACCTC
>DASSML010000303.1:0-4610 GCA_035688895.1 Gemmatimonadales bacterium | reverse complement strand
CGGCCTCGGCTTCGTCCTCACCTCGACGGTCGTGGTGATCGATGCCGGGCAGGTCGGCGTCCGCCACGCCTTCGGCTCGGTGGACTCGACCGCCCTCCTGCCCGGCGTGCGGTTCGTGAGCCCCTGGTCGAGCATCGAGCGGTTCTCCACCCGGGAGGAGCAGTTCCCGGCCCGCAGCGAGGACGCCGAGCGGATCAGCGCGCTCTCCAGCGAGCAGATGGGGATGCAGATCGACGTGGCGGTGCGGTGGCAAATCGATCCCCGGACGGCGCCCCGGATCTTCCGGGAGCTGGGCGGCCAGGAGCAGATCCAGAATGTGGTCCTGAACGCCATCCGGAACGGCGTGCGCGACGGCATGGTGCAGTACTCGATCAACGACATCGCCCAGCGCAACGTGATCGCCAACACGATGGAAAACGAGGTCGACTCGGCCCTCATCACCCGACCTCGCGCGGGCGGCGAGCCGTTCCGGATCGCGCAGGTGACGGCCTTCTTCCTCCGCGACCTGCAGCCGCCGCCGCAGGTCGTGGCGGCGATCAACAACAAGATCGCGCAGGAACAGCAGATCGCGACCGAGCGCCACCGGGTCGAGGTCGCCCGGCTCCAGGCGGAGCAGCAGCGGCTGCTGAATCAGACCCTGACCGCCGAGGCGCTGACCAAGCAATACCTGGAGGTTCTGCACGACCTCCGGACCTCCAACAATCTGGTCCTCATGGTGCCGACCGAGGGCGGGATCCCGATGCTGAATATCGGGGAGCTGCGGAGGAATCTGGACAAGGGGCAGTAGGCGGCGAGGTCGGGAGGTGGCGAGGTGGCATAGTGAAGGGCGGGTCGCGCGACGCGAACCGCCCTTTGACCAGCGACCTTCCCACCTCGCCACCGAGCCACCTCCTACAGCGTCGCCCTTCGACTGGCGAAGAACCGCTTCAACAGCTCACCGCATTCCTCCGCCATCAGTCCGCCGACCACCTCCGGCCGGTGGTTGAGCCGAGGATGGCGGAGCAGGTCGTACACCGAGCCGGCCATCCCGCAGCGGGCGTCGTAGGCTCCGAAGACGATCCGGCCGACCTTGGCCAGCACCAGCGCGCCGGCGCACTGAGCGCAGGGCTCCAGGGTCACGTACATCGTGGCGAACGGGAGCCGGTCCTCCCCCAGCTTGGGGAGGGCCCGCTGCAGCGCGATCAGCTCGGCGTGCGCCGTGGGGTCGCCGCGCTGAACGGTCTCGTTGTGCGCCTCGGAGAGGATCTCCCCCTCGGCGATGATCACGGCACCGACCGGGACCTCCTCGCGCACCGAGGCGGCCCGGGCCAGGCGGAGCGCCGCCTGCATCCCGGTCAGATCGCTGGGCGACGGCGTGCCCCTACGCACTGGCCTTCTCGGGGACCGCGGCGCCCTGGCCCAGCCGCAGGTGGTCACCCTCGCGCGCCACCCGCACCGTATCGCCCTCGTGGAAGGTGCCTTCGAGCACCTGCAGCGCGATGGGGTTCTGCAGCTCCCGCTGAATCACTCGCTTGAGCGGACGCGCGCCGTAGACCGGGTCGTAGCCCCGATCGGCCAGGAACTCCCGCGCCTCGGGCGTCACTTCCAGCCGCAGGTGCCGGCCGGCCAGCAGCTTCTCGAGGTGGCGCAGCTGGATGTCCACGATCTCGGCCAGATCCTTTCGGCTCAGCGGGCGGAAGACGATGATGTCGTCGACCCGATTGAGGAACTCCGGCCGGAAATTATTGCGCAGCTCGTCCCGCACCCGCTCCTCCACGGCGAGCCAGGCGCGATCGTCGGCCTGGACACCGGCCTGGACGATCAGCGGGCTGCCGATGTTGCTGGTCATGATGATCACCGTGTTCCGGAAGTCCACCAGGCGGCCCTGACTGTCGGTGAGTCGGCCGTCGTCCAGAATCTGGAGCAGCACGTTGAAGACGTCCGGGTGCGCCTTCTCGATCTCATCGAACAGCACCACGCTGTACGGCCGCCGGCGCACCGCCTCGGTGAGCTGGCCGCCTTCCTCGTAGCCCACGTAGCCCGGCGGCGCCCCGATCATGCGGGCCACCGAGTGCTTTTCCATGTACTCGGACATGTCCAGGCGCACCAGCGCGCGCTCGTCGTCGAACAGGAACTCGGCGAGCGCCCGGGCGGTCTCCGTCTTCCCCACCCCGGTCGGTCCCAGGAAGATGAACGACCCGGTCGGCCGGTTGGGATCGCCCAGGCCGGCGCGGCTCCGCCGCACGGCGTTCGCGACCGCGGTGACCGCCTGCTCCTGGCCGATCACCCGTTGCCCGAGCTCCGCCTCCAGCTTGGTCAGCCGCTCCCGCTCGCTCTCCAGCATCTTGCTCACCGGGATCCCGGTCCACTTGGCCACGATTTCGGCGATGTCCTCAGCGTCCACCTCCTCCTTGAGGTAGCGGGCCTTGGCCTGCACCTCGTGGAGCCGGGTCTCGTCGGCCAGGAGCTGCCGTTCCAGCTCGGGGATCCGGCCGTAGCGCAATTCCGCCGCCCGCTGGAGGTCGCCCCGCCGGGTCGCCTGATCGACCTCGTTCCGGAGCGTCTCGAGCTCCGACTTGTTCTGCTGGATCTCCTGAATGGCGCTCTTCTCGGACTGCCACTGCGCCTTCATCCCGGCGCTCCGCTCCTTGAGCTCCGCGATCTCCTGCTCCACCGCCTCCCGCCGCTCCCGGCCGGCCTTGTCCTTCTCCTTGAGCAGGGCCTGGCGCTGGATCTCGAGCTGCACCACCCGCCGCTCGACCTCGTCGATCTCCTGCGGCAGGCTGTCGATCTCGATGCGGAGCCGGCTGGCGGCCTCGTCTACGAGGTCGATGGCCTTGTCGGGCAGGAAGCGGTCGCCGATGTACCGGTCGGAGAGCGTCGCGGCGGCAACCAGGGCGTTGTCGGTGATGCGGACGCCGTGGTGCACCTCGTACTTCTCCTTGAGGCCCCGCAGAATCGCGATGGTGTCCGCCACGCTCGGCTCGCCCACCAGCACCGGCTGGAACCGCCGCTCGAGCGCGGGGTCCTTCTCGACGTGCTTGCGGTATTCGTCCAGCGTGGTGGCGCCGATGACATGCAGCTCGCCGCGGGCCAGCGGCGGCTTGAGCATGTTGCTCGCGTCCACCGCTCCTTCGGCGGCGCCGGCACCGACGATGGTGTGCAGCTCGTCGATGAAGGTGATGTACCGCCCCTCGCTCTCGGTCAGCTCCTTCACCACGGACTTGAGCCGCTCCTCGAACTCGCCGCGATACTTGGCCCCGGCCAGCAGCTGACCGATGTCCAGCGCGACCAGCTCGCGGTTGCGGAGAGACTCGGGCACGTCGCCGTTCACGATGCGCTGGGCCAGGCCTTCCACGATCGCGGTCTTGCCCACGCCCGGCTCGCCGATCAACACCGGGTTGTTCTTGGTCCGCCGGGACAGCACCTGCATCACCCGGCGGACCTCCTCGTCGCGGCCGATCACCGGATCGAGCTTTCCGGCCCGCGCCTGGGCGGTGAGGTTCCGGGTGTATCGCTCCAGCGCCTGGTACTTCTCCTCGGGCGACTGGTCGGTGACCCGGTGCGAGCCCCGGACGTCCGCCAGCGCCTGGCGCAGCGCGTCGGCGTCGATGCCCTCGGCACTCAGGAGCGCCCGGGCGGTGGTGTTCTTCTCGTCGGCCAGCGCGAGCAGCAGGTGCTCGGTCGAGACGTACTGGTCGCCCAGGGTCTTGGCCTCCTGCTCCGCCCGATCGAACACCCGGTTGAGCTCGCGACTCAACGTCGGCTCGGCTCCTCCACCCTGCTGGGTGGGAAAGCGGGCGATCTCACGCTCGGTGGCCTGGGTCAGTCCCGTCACGTTCAGGCCGGCCTTCTGCAGCAGCGGCTGCACCACCCCTTCGGGCTGGCTCAGCAGCGCGAGCAGCAGATGGGCGTCGTTGACGACGGGATTCCCCCGGCGACGGGCGTCCTCGCCGGCATCGCGGAAGGCCTCCTGGGCCTTGATGGTCAGTCGTTCCGGTCGAATCATCAGCTCCTCGTGGCTTTCGGGGATACGTGTGCGGGCAAAGGCACGAGCAATCCCCATTCTCCGAAAGTCTGCCGAATTGGCACGTTCACATACATAAACGACATAGGGGCGGACGCTTACGCGCCGCCCCTAATGTTCGCTGGTAAGCCTTTGCTGGGCGATCATCTTCCGGGTAAACCGTTCACCGTCGACGGTGAGTTGGTAGTAGTACACCCCCGGTGTCGCCTCCCGCCTGCCGTCCAGATACTTGCCGTCCCAGTGCGCCCGATACTCACCGCATCGGAGTCTCAGGCTGTCGAGCCGTTCGGCTGACCCGTTGGCCAGCACTGGGATTGCCACCACCTGAACCAGCACGTTGTAGATCTTCAGGCTGACCACCGGCTGATGACCACCGGCACAGATCTCCGGGGAGATCGTGAACGGAATCGTCGTCGCCGGGAAAAAGGGATTGGGGTAGTTCTCCTTCAGCTCGACCCGCGGTGGCGGCAGATTCGCCTGCGCCGCTCCCGGCGGGCCAATACCCGCCAGAAGGCCGAGCAACCACCCCGGCCACGCAACGCGGACCATGGGCGCTCCTCTGCTGACAAGGGTCGAACGGTAGGCACCTCCGTGCTGGACGGGA
>DASSML010000302.1:0-11984 GCA_035688895.1 Gemmatimonadales bacterium | reverse complement strand
GGGCGGGACGTCCTCGTAGTGCTCCCACTCCCGGAATTCGACATCGCTCAGCCGCTGTCCGGATCCGGCCAGCCCGATGAGCGCTGGCAGGTTCCGGTAGGCATCGGGCCCGACCACCAGATCCACCCGGGGCACCTGCTCGAGCAGCCGGGGCCCGAGGCGTTGGGCCATGCAGCCCACGACACCGAGGACGTCGCCGGGACGCTTGTGCCGCTGCAGCTCTCCCATTCGCCCGATCACGCGCTGCTCGGCGTTGTCCCGCACCGCGCAGGTGTTGACCAGCATCACGTCGGCCTCGCCCGGATCCTCCGCGCGGACGTATCCGTCCCGCCCGAGCAGCCCGAACATCAGCTCGGAGTCGGCCACGTTCATCTGGCAGCCGTAGGTCTCGATGTAGACCCGTTTGGACATGGGCAGAAGATAGTGCAGGCCACAGCCGGCCGCCCGCCTCAGGGCCGGACCGATACTCCGAACGAGAGCTGGAACACGCGCTCCTTGAACTCCCCGGCCTCGCGCCAGAGGTATTCCAGGGCCATGTCGATACCCCCCCGGTCCTGAGCGAAGCTCATCCCGGTTCCCGCAGATACCCCGATCTCGGTCGGCTGCTGCCCTACCTCCAGCAGGAACGGCAGGGTCGCGTAATGCCCGCCGAAGCGGATCGGCCGCCGGGTCGGACGCCGAATGTCGCTGAGGAACTCGCCGCCGAAGGAAAGGTCGAGCGTGTTGTCCGACCCGACCGCTCCGGTCGCGAGCAGGTCACTGTTGCTGGCCGACCAGGTGCGGTAGACCCCTGAGCCTGCCAAAGTGAGACGAGAGGAAAATTGGACCCGGGCAGCAAGCCCTAGCGTAGCGGGAAGATCGATCTCCCCGACCCGGGTCGAGTCCTTGTCCACATCGAGGTGACCGTCGGTACGCGCCACCACCGCCACCGAGAGCCGGCTGCCCATGTCGCGGACCAGTCCGAGCGAGACCCCGACCCCGCCGTACGACACCTCGGCCTTCTCCGTGAGCGGCAGGTACGTCCCCTCTTCGAACGATCGCTTCGACTCGAGCCGGTTGGAGCCGGTGAGGATATGGAAGGACCCACCGACGACGGACCGGCTGAGGCGGTAGCTGCCGCCGACCCGGAAGTCGCTGATGCCGCCGCGGGAGGACAGCGTATCGAACACGGTTACCGGCGTACCCCGAGGGTCCAGGGTGTCCACCGTGGCGAAGGAAAAGTCGCGATCCGCATAGTTGGAGTAGCTCAGCCCGAGCACGAGCGAGCCGCGTCGGGTCGGCCCGGCGACGCTCACGAGCGGAAAGCGATTGTCCCTTAGCGAGGCCGTCCCGCTGGGGTTCTCTACGTTACGGTAGTCCTGCAGACCCATGAAGCTCGCCGTCAGCGTCCGAGTCTGGTCGAGGGCGGCCGGATTGAGGCTCGAGCCGGGGTCGAACATCCCGAATGCACCACCGGTTGCGGTCGAGCGAGGGGAGAGCCACCGGCCGGGCTGGCCCAGCCCGCGCGCGCTCAGCTGGGACGACTGGGCGGCCGCGGTCGCGGGCAGCGCCAGCAGGATCAGGACCGCCAGAGAGCGCCGCACTCAGGGATTCTCGAACGGGAAGGGACGCTGATAGGTGATCCGGAGCTGCGGTGCCCCGACGGGCTCGGTAGCCGAGGGGGTGAGCGCCGGGTCGGAGCGGGTCGAGCCGAACTCGGCCCGGGTGAAGGTAGAGGCTTCGGGCAGAAGGCTGAGGAAGATCGCGTCCGGTGAGGTCGTCGACGCCTGCCAGAGTTGCACGATCCGGGTCACGTCGAGACGTACCGTATCGCTGCTGTTGACCTGCACCGTGTCGTCCACGATGAACCGGACGTCCGTGCTCACCGGCGACTTGGCCCCGAGGTCCGCCAGCACCGCCCGTCCCTCGAGGATCGCGATGTCGCCCGGAAGGCCGGGGATCGCGGTCCGGGGCACCAGGTCCAGGGTGGCGCGGACGATATTGGCTGAGTCCACGATCGAGGCCGGCAAGGCGAAGCGAAGCAGCGAGCGGGAGGACGAATCGCCCCCCACGGTCAGGAACCTGGGGTCGGGCAAGAGCGGCGTCTGGGTGACGTACGTGTTGAAGGTGGGCGTGAGCGCCAGCGCCTGCTTCCGGATCGCGGTCGTGGTGTCCGTGACGTCCACCGTGACGTAGCTGGTGAAGGTGGCCCCGTTGTTCGCCCGCGCCGCTCCGATCCGCACTCCGGTGGGCTGGTCGGCCACCATGGAGACGCCCAGCGCCAGGATGCCGTTCCCCGCGAGCGGGAGGTCCACCTTGGCCAGATCGGCGCCGCGCAGAACCACCCGCACCGTCCCGGTATTCATCGTGTCGGGCACCACGAGGGTGTCGATCACGTGCTCGGGGGTCAGCTGCGCGTCGAGGCTGGGGAAAGTCGCGGTCGCGTTGACCGTGTCGGAAATGCGATAGAGGACGAGCTTGAGCCCGTTCACCAGGGTATCGCGGGCCAGGACCGTGAGGGTGAGGGCGACCGAATCCACGGTGTAGGTCCGATTGGTGTCGCGGACCTCGATCGAGTCCGCCCGGGGGGACATCCGGTAGGCCGCCCGATTCTCCGAGACGGCGAAGCCGTTGGAGACGAGGAGCGCCACCCCGTCGCCCCGATTGACGTATCCGGTGTACGTGCTGTCGCGTCCCAGCAGGGGCGTGAGCACCACGTTCACCGTCTTGACGTCGCCGCCGGGGCAGAGCTGGGGGCATTGCCCGGGCGAGGTCAGCTGCTCCTGGCAGCCGCCCGCCAGCGCCGCCATCAGCACCAATCCTCCGGCCAGGCCGAGGAGCCGGCCGACACCACGCCTCACGTTGGCGGTCACCGGAGCTGCTCCGGTCCGAAGGCCGACGGGAGCAGCTCCGCGATGGTCCAGCTCGCCTGGCTGGTCGGGCCGTATGCGTCCACCCGGAGCGCCGGCCCGAACTCGGACAGCACCTGGCGGCACGCCCCACAGGGCGCCGCGGGTGGATCCACGTCGCTCACGACGACGGCGCGGCGCAGGCGCCGGGTACCCGCTCCCACCGCCGCGCAGACCGCCGCCCGCTCGGCGCAGATGGTGAGGCCGTAGGAGGCGTTCTCCACGTTGCACCCGGCGTACACCGCGCCGTCCTCGCCCTCCAGCGCGGCGCCAACCCTGAAATTGGAATAGGGCGCATAGGCGCGCGCCTGCGCGGCCCGCGCCGCAGTCACCAGCGGATCAGTCACGCCACACCTCGGACAGGAACGAGGTGCCGGCCAGGAGCGGCGGCACCTCCAGGAACTCGGCCACGGTCTGGCCGATGTCGGCGAACGTGGTCCGCCGCCCCAGGGCGACGGGCCGGACCCGCGGCCCCGTGACCAGTAGGGGCACCACCTCGCGCGAGTGATCGGTCGACGGGGTGGTCGGATCGTTGCCGTGATCGGCGGTAAAGATAACGAGGTCCTCTTGCCGGACCGGGGCGAGGAGCCGGGGCAGCATCTGATCGAGGTCACGGAGCCCGGCGTGGAACCCGGCCACATCGTTCCGGTGACCCCAGGTCTGGTCGAACTCGATCACGTTGGCCAGCAGAAGTCCCCGACGCATCGACCGCAGAGCGCCCTCGATCAGCGCATACGCCTCGGCATTGGTCGCGGTATGCAGACTGGTGATGGCGCGGCCGGCGAACAGGTCGTCCACCTTGCCGACGCCGACTCGCGGAACGTGCCGTTCGGCCAGGCGGTCGAGAAGGGTCGGTCCCGGAGGCGGCAGACTGAAGTCCTTTCGCCCGGCGCTCCGGACCCAGGCGCCGCCGCGGCCGCGAAACGGTCGCGCGATCACGCGGGAGACGCCGTGCTCTCCCTGCAGCATCTCCCGGGCGGCGGCGCATGCGGCGTAGAGCTCCGCCTGGGGGACCGTCTCCTCGTGCGCGGCCACCTGAAAGACACTGTCCGCCGAGGTATAGACGATCCACTTGCCGGTCCGCTGGTGCTCCTCGCCCAGGTCATCCAGAATCGCGGTGCCCGATGCCGCCCGGTTTCCCAGAACCCCACGCCCGGTCCGCCGGGCGAACTCCGCGATCACCGAATCGGGGAACCCGTCGGGGTACGTCGGGAACGGCGTGTCGAGCACGAGGCCGCAGATCTCCCAGTGGCCGGTGGTACTGTCCTTCCCGGCGCTCCGCGGCTCGCAGATGCCGTACGCCGCCCTGGGGTCCGGAACGGCCGCCACGCCGGTCAAGCCGGCGCACTGCCCCAGGCCCAGGGCGGCGAGCTGCGGCAGGCGCAGGCCGCCGACCGCCCTGGCGACGTTGCCCAGCGTATCGCTGCCCGCGTCGCCGTAGGCGTCGGTGTCCGGGGCCGGCCCGATTCCGAGCCCGTCAAGCACGATGATGGCGGCCCGACGCATCAGGAGCGCGGCATGGTCTGCACGAAGCGGAGGCGGAGGGCGGTGAGGGTCTGGTCCAGCAGGCGGCTCTCGTCGGCGTCCAGCCGGCCGGCGGTCTTGTCGGACAGCATCCCGAGGGTATCGATCAGGGTCTGCGCCACCACGCGCGGATCGCCGACGCCCTCGGCACCAGCGGGCAACTGACCCTGGAGCGCCGCTTCCGCCTGATGGGCCAGGCCGAGGACGAGCGAGACGAAATGCGTGTTCACATGGCTCCCTGGTAGCGCCGGACTACGCGGGGCCCCAGCGCGGTCAGCAATTCGTACGCGATGGTGCCGGCGGCCCTCGCCTGCGCGTCGAGCGACACCCGCCCTCCGAAGATGGTGGCCACGTCCCCCACAGAGACGGTCCGATCGTCCAGCGCCACCATGCACATGTCCATGGTCACGCGGCCAACCAGCGGAGCGATCGTCTCTCCGAGCTCGACCAGGCGCGGCTCGGGATCCGCCAGACCGGTGGCGCGCGGAACCCCGTCGGCGTAGCCGATTCCGAGCGTCGCGACGGTGCATCGCCGCGGCGCCTTCCAGGTCGCGTCGTAGCTCACGCTGTCTCCAGCCTCGAGCGTCCGAAGCGCCACCACTCGGGTCCGAAGGGCGGCCACCGGTCGGGGGGCGGGGCCACCGGCGCCCCCGCCGTACAGGAAGATGCCCGGCCGGACCAGGTCGGCAGCGTAGCACCGACCCTGCAGCGCGGCCGCGCTGTTGGCCGCATGGATCAGCGCCGGCCGGCGGGGCAGCCGATCGAGGGCCGCCTGAAATCGCCGCCACTGCTCCGCCGCGGAGGGCGGATCGGTATCCGCCGAATGGAAATGGGTGTACGCCCCCTCCCAGCCGGTGGCCCGCTCCAGCAGCAGGGCGACCTCGGCGAGGGTACCCGCGTCGTCCCAGCGGAGACCGGCACGCGCCATACCGGTATCGATCTCCAGGTGAAACGGGCGGTCGCCCGCGGCGAGCCAGGCTCGCAGGGCTTCGGCGTCACCGATCGCGGGCCGCAGCCCGAGCTCGATACAGGGTCCGACCCACTCGGGGACCAATGGGCTGGTGACCAGAAGCGGTCGGGTGATGCGCTGGGCCCGGAGGGTAGTGCCTTCCTCGGGCGTGGCGATGCCGAAACCCCAGGGGTCGAGCGACTCGAGCGCGCGGGCCACGGGGACGGCGCCGAGGCCGTAGCCGTTAGCTTTGATCATCGGCAGTAGCCGGCTGCCGCAGGCGGCGACGACCGCACGCGCGTTCGCCACCAGCGCGTCCAGGTCGATATCGACCCAGGCCCGGGCGGTGTCGGGAGAGGAGGTCATGGTCGAGCCGGCGCGAATGTTACCGGGCAAGGGAGATAAATGCAAGACAATTCAGCGCTTGGACGTGCCATGGCGATGGTGCGCGACCTCCGCGCGCGGTGCCCCTGGGACCGGGCCCAGACCCGGGAAACCCTGCGGCCTTACCTGGTGGAGGAGGTGCTCGAGCTGGACCACGCCATCGGCCACGGCGATGCCGACGACATTCGAGGCGAGCTCAGTGACCTGCTCCTCAACCTGGCGTTTCAGCTCGTCATCGCCGAGGAGCGCGGCGAGTTCACCGCCGATCGGGTCGCCGAGGAGCTCGAGGCCAAGATGCGGCGTCGCCATCCCCATCTCTTCGACCTTGGGAACGCTGAGCCGTGGGAACGGATCAAGCGGCGAGAGCGACGGGGACGGACACTGGCCGGCCTGGTCCCGACGCTGCCGCCGCTGCTGCGGGCCTATCGACTCCAGGAGCGCGCTGCCGGGGTGGGATTCGACTGGCCCGACGTGCAGGGGCCGTTGGCCAAGATGCGCGAGGAGCTGGTGGAGGTGGAGCAGGAGCTGGCCGAGCGTCCTGATGAGGTGGAAGACCTCCGGTCGGTCGACCCCAACACCCCGCGCGCAACGCCGAGCGACCGGCTGATCGACGAGATCGGCGACCTGCTCTTCACGGTGGTGAACCTGGCGCGCAAGGCCGGCATCGAGCCGGGGGTCGCGCTGGACCGGGCCAACCGGAAGTTCCGGGAGCGCTTCGAGCAGGTAGAGACATTGGCCGAGGCGCGCGGCATCGACCTGGCCGATGCCGGGCTTGAGCGTCTGGACGCCCTGTGGGACGAAGTGAAAGCGCGCGAGTAGCTTTACGGGTAGAGCCGGTGGATCTGGCGGGGAAAGGCGATGGCCTCGCGGATGTGGGACAGTCCGCAGATCCACGCGACGGTCCGCTCCACGCCCAGACCGAAGCCGGAGTGGACGAACGTGCCGTACCGGCGCAGGTCGAGGTACCAGCGATAGGCCTCGGGATCCAGCCCCTGCTCCCGGATGCGGCCTAACAGCTTATCGTGGTCGTCTTCGCGCTGCGATCCACCGATGATCTCGCCGTAGCCTTCCGGCGCCAGGCAGTCGTTGTTCAGGACGGTCCGGGGATCCGCGGGGTTCTCCTTCATGTAGAACGCCTTCACCTCGCGCGGATAGTTGAAGACGAAGACGGGGCGATCGTACTCCCGGGCCAGGAGGGTCTCGTCGTCGCCGCCGAGGTCGGCGCCCCACACGATGTCGGAGCCGAGCTGGTTGAGCCGGGCGACCGCATCGGTGTAGGAAATGCGGGGGAACGGCGGGCGCACCCGCTCGAGGGGCGCGGTGTCGCGCTCCAGCTCCTTCAGCTCCTCCCCGCGGCGCTCGAGCGCCCGCGCCACCACATGGCTGACGAACGCTTCCTGGAGCCGCATGTTCGCGTCGGAGTCGTTGAACGCGACCTCCGGCTCCACCATCCAGAACTCGGTCAGGTGGCGGCGGGTCTTCGACTTTTCGGCCCGGACGGTGGGCCCGAAGCAGTACACCTTGCCCAGCGCGGCCGCGGCGGCCTCGACGTACAGCTGCCCGGTCTGGGCCAGGTAGGCCTTGCCCAGGTCGAAATAGTCGGTGGCGAAGAGGTTGCCCGCCTCCTCCCCGATGGCGCCGGTCAGGATGGGGGTGTCCACCAGGGTGAAACCCTCCTGGTGGAAAAAGTCCCGGATGGCCTGCTCGACTTCGTGCCGCACCTTGGCGATCGCCACCTGGCGCCGGCTGCGGAGCCACAGGTGTCTATGCTCGAAGAGGTAGGTCGTCCCATGCTCTTTGGGGGTGATCGGGAAGTCCGGGCTGGGACCCAGCAGCTCGAGGCCGGTGAGGGAGAGCTCGTACCCTCCCGGCGACCGCGGCTCCTCCCGCACGACGCCGGTGAGCGCCGCGCTCGCTTCGTGGGTCAGGGCTCCGAAGCGCTGCCAGACTTCGTCGGCCACTTCTTTCCTGGACAGCACGCCTTGCACCACGCCGGATCCGTCGCGCAGCACGACGAACGCGATCTTACCGCTCGAGCGGGTCGTGACGACCCAGCCGCGGACCGTCACCGTCGCGCCGACGTGTGCCCGCAATTCGCCGATCTGGATCGCCGACATGTCTCGTTCGCTGGACGGAGAGGGTTGGCCCACGGAGCGTTGAGTCTAGTCCTCCTGGTGGGGAGCGTCAACGCGGCCTGCCTGCATGCCCCGACGCCTCCGGTGACCCCGCCGACCGCCACCACCTCGGCCAATGCCCCCGCTCAGGTCTGGGCCAGCCGGGCCGGCCGGCGCTTCACCGGCGAGCTCACGCTGGACCAGGGGATGCTCTACGGTGCCGGGGTGGATCGGAAGGTCTACGCGGTGGACCTGGAGACGGGGGCCGTCAAGTGGTCGAGCCGACTCACCGGGATCGTCGCCGGGGGCGTGATCGTTTCCGGTGACACTGTGTATGTAGCCAGCACTCGGCCGGAAGGGCGGGTCAACGCGCTCGACCGCAACACCGGTCAGCGGATCTGGCGCGTCAACGTGGGCTTGGTATCCGCCCCGCTCGCCCTGGTCGATCGAACGCTTCTGGTCGCGAACCAGCGGGGCGAGCTCCTTGGTCTCGATCCCAAGAACGGGGCTCGCCACTGGCGGCGGCAGACAGGGCCGGCCTTCATCGCGCCGATTCCCGTGGATTCCGGCGAGGTGGTGCTGGCGACGCCCGACTCCCTGTTCCGCATCGCTACCGGCGATGGTGCCGTTCGGCGGCGGGTGCGCGCGCCGGGCGCCGTGGTATCGCCCTGGATCCGGATGCGCGGCGCGCTGGTGGCGGGAACGGCGGATTCGCTCGTCCTCGCCGTGGATCCTGATTCGCTGCTGGTCCGGTGGAAGGTCCGGCTGGATGCCCCGGTGATGGACAGCCCGGCGATCATGGGCGATACGGTCTACGCGGCGACTCGCCGCGGCACGCTCTACCGGGTGATCCCCGGCACCCCGGCCAAGGCGGAGCGCATCGTGGAGCTCGACTGGCCGATCACGGCGCCAGTCACCATCGTGCATCGCCAGATCCTGCTGGGTGGGGCCGATGGGACGATCCGCGCGCTCGACCTCAGCGGGTCGGAGCGGTGGCGGATCAACCTGTATCGTCCGATCGAGCTGGGTCCCCTGCCCCTGGATGACGGTATGGTGGCGGTGGGCGGCCGCGGCGACCTGCACCGGTTCCGCCGATGAGCCGAATCTCCACCGTCCTCCTCCTGCTCGGCCTCACGATCGCCCCCGCGACCGCGGCGGCTCAGGACTCTCCTCCCCTCGTCCGGTACGGCAAGTGGCTCCTGGCCGCAGGCGCCATCGGCTTCAACCTGCTCGCCGCCGAGAGCCACCAGAACGCCGACGACGCGTTCAATACCCTCGAAGATCTGTGCTTCGAGGACTTCGACCGCTGCGATCTCGGCCCCGATGGCACCTACCTGAACCCGCACATCGAGGGGCTGTACCAGACCTCTCTCCACTACGACCGCCAGACCAGGACCTGGCTCATCGTCGGGGAGACGGCGCTCGTGGCCTCAGCAACCATGTTCGTCTGGGAGCTCACCCGTCACACCGAGAAGCCGGACAACATCCCGTTCGAGCCGGAGGTGCGAAGTCTGAAGCAGGCGACCGGAGTGGGGCTGCGGATTGCGTGGTAGGGTCTCGCGCCTGCGGGTGACGCCGCGTCATCCGGTCCGGAACAGCTCGACCGCCCTCGGATAGCGGCTCACCGCCCGCTCGCGGAGTCGCTGGTGCTCCGGGCGTTGCAAGGCGGCGTCCGCCGAGATGAGGCGCCCCGCGATCTCTCGGGCCTGCTGCAGCAGGTCGGCATCCGCTGGCAGCCGGGCATGGCGTACCTCAACCCCGCCCGACTGGCGGGCGCCGATCAGGTCGCCCATTCCGCGCTCCTCCAGATCCAGCTCCGCGATCCGGAACCCGTCGCTCGTCGCTGCGAAGGCCGTGAGCCGGGGCGGCGCCTCTCCCTCCGTGAGCAGAATGCAGTAGCTCTCCCCTTCCCCACGGCCTATTCGGCCCCGAAGCTGATGCAGCTGCGCCAGCCCGAAGCGGTCGGGATGCTCGATCACCATGATGGTCGCGTTGGGCACGTCGATCCCGACCTCGATCACGGTCGTCGCCACCAGCACCTGGATCTCGCCGGCGCGGAACCGCCGCATGACCGCGTCCCGCTCGTCAGGCTTGAGTCGCCCGTGCACCAGCGCGACCGTCAGATCAGGCCAGCGAGCGGCCAGCGCCTGCGCCATGCTGGTGGCCGCGCGAAGGTCGGCCCGCTCGGATTCCTCGATGACCGGGAGGACGATGTAGGCCTGGCGGCCGCTCGAGCACTCGGTGCGGACGAACTCCAGCACCCGGTCCCGCTGCCCGGCCCCGCGCACGGCGGTCCGCACGCTGCCGCGTCCAGGTGGCCGCTCCCGCAGGGTGGACACGTCGAGGTCGCCATAGAGGGTGAGGGCGAGGGAGCGCGGGATCGGCGTGGCGGTAAGGAGCAGCACGTCGGGCGCGGCCCCCTTTCCGACCAGAGCCGCCCGCTGCTCCACGCCGAAACGGTGCTGCTCGTCGATCTCCGCGAGGCCCAGCCGGCGGAAAGTCACGCTCTCCTGCATCAGCGCGTGGGTCCCGACCACCAATCGGGCCGCACCGTCCGCAAGGCGCGCCCGGACTGCCGCCTTCTCGCTCACCGATTGCCGGCCCAGCAGGAGCTCCGGCCGGAGCTCGAGCGGTTCCAGCAATCGGGTCAGGGTGGCCGCGTGCTGCTCGGCGAGCAGCTCGGTCGGCGCCATGAGAGCGGCCTGGAAGTCGTTTTCCACCGCCAGCAGCATCGCGAACAGCGCGACGACGGTCTTGCCAGTCCCCACGTCGCCCATGAGGAGGCGGTGCATCCGGTCGGGGGCGATCATGTCACCGGTGATCTCGCGGAGCGCCCGCTGCTGGTCGCCGGTGAGCTCCCAGGGGAGCGCCACCTTGAGCCGGCTGGTGAGGTCGCGCCGAAGGGTGAAGGCGACGCCTGAGCGCTGGCGCTTGGCCACCGCGCGGGCGCGGATCAGCATCAGCTGCAGGTCGAGCAGCTCGTCGAACGCCAGACGTCGCCGGCCTGCCTCCGCCTGGAGGGCGGTTTCCGGCCGGTGCACGGCCCGGAGCGCCTCGGCCAACGGCGCCAGGCCGGCTTCGGCCCGGATGGACGGCGGTACCGGGTCATCCGCGAGGGCGATGAGGGCGTCGAGATGACGGTCGATGAGCGAGCGGATGATCTTGTGGCTCAGCCCTTCGGTGGCGGGATATACCGGCAGGACTCGCCCTGCCGCGAGGGGATCGTCGCCTTCGCCATCCGAGAGCACCACGTACTCGCGGGGTGCGAGCTGGCGGCCGTGATAGAAGCGCACCGGGCCGCTGACCAGGAGGGTCTGGCCGACGGCGATGCTGCGGTCGAGGAATGCCTGCCCTGGCCAGACGCACTCGAGGACGCCGCTGTCGTCCCGCAGCACAGCGTGGAAGATCCGAAGCCCGCGCCGGGTAGGTACGACGCCCTTCGCCACGACCCGTCCCACGCAGGCCACCTCCTGGCCGATCTCGGCCCGGGCAAGCGGCGTCACCGACGAGGCGTCGACGTAGCGGTGCGGCAGGTGCCACAGGAGATCGCGGGCGGTGCGGATGCCGAGCCGCTCGAGCTGCTCCGCCCGTCGCTCGCCGACGCCCTTGAGGAACTTGACGGCCATGTCCAGCCTGAGGGCCCCGGGCTGGATCGTCGTGGGCGAGCTGGTGCGCGATCTCGGCATCGTGGCCCTAGGCGGAGATTGTGCGGCTATTCACCACGAAGGCACGAAGGGCACGAAGGACACGAAGGAAAGCGTGATGGTGGGGTGCACACCCACAAATCCCTGCTGTTCTTCGTGTCCTTCGTGTTCCTTCGTGTCCTTCGTGTGAACTGGCCGCACGATGCCGGCTCGCTAGGCGGACTCGGCCAACAGATGTTGCGCGAAACGCTCAGGGTCGAACGGCTGAAGATCGTCGAGCTGCTCTCCGACCCCGAGGAAGCGGATCGGCAGACCGAGCTCCCGCCGGAGGGCCGTGACCGCGCCCCCGCGGGCGCTGCCGTCCAGCTTGGTGACGATGATGCCGGTGGGCCGCACCGCCTCGCCGAAGAGGCGGCCCTGCTGGATGGCGTTCTGGCCCACCGTGCCGTCGAGGACCAGCAGGGTCTCGTGCGGGGCACCG
>DASSML010000301.1:0-4290 GCA_035688895.1 Gemmatimonadales bacterium | reverse complement strand
GTCCTCCCGGGCTCAGAGGCCCGCGTTACTGGCGCGGGTCACGTGGACGTCCATCAGCGCGTCCAGCAATCCCACCCGCTCCCGCCACAGCCGCAGCACCTGGGGCTCCCGGGCCTGCTGCTCCATCAGATCGGCCATCTCGAGCTCCCGGTCCACCTGCGCGATCCGGTCTTCCAGCTCCTGGGCAATCCGCGCCGTGCGGCCGTCCAGCACCCGGCTTTCCGGGTCGTAGCCATGAAGCGCCGACTCCAGGGCCTGGGACCGGTCCATCGCCTGCTGGATCTCGTCGGCGTTGCTGCTGGAGATGGGCCCTGGCATGGGCCCGATCGCCACCGCGAGCGCGATGGACGCCGCGGCGGCGAGACCGACTAGGCCGGCCATCCGGTTCCGCCGGTGCCGCCGCTCGGCCATGACCCGGGCCCGCACCTCGGGCCAGCGGTCGCGACCCGACCGGAGGGCGGGCAGCGCCTTGAGCCGGGCCACCCGCTGATGCAGCCGCTCCAGCTCCGCCCGGCAGTTTTCACAACCTTCCAGATGCTCCCGGGCCGCGGCGTCGCCGGGCTCCTGCCCCGCCTCCCTCAGGCTCACCAGGGCATCCATGCTCAGATGCGTCATACCGCCACCTCCTCACCCAGCCAGCGCCGCAGCCGGACATGCGCCCGGGCCAGCTGCGACTTGGAGAAACTGGGCGTCTTGCCCATCATCGCGGCGATCTCTTCGTGGGTGTATCCCTCGACGTCGTGGAGCCAGACCACCGCGCGGGAGGTCTCGCTCAATCGCTCGAGCGCCGCCTCGAGATCCATCCGGAGCGCCGTATCCTCGCGCTGCCGCCCGGTGACTTCGTCGTGCAGCTCCTCGGTTTCCCGGTATTTGTTCCGGCGGAGCCGCATCAGCGCCTTGCTCGCTGCAATCGTTCTCACCCAGCCCCAGAGACTCCCCTCCTCGCGGTACCGCCCGATGCTGCGGCAGACCTCGAAAAAGGTCTCCTGGAGCACGTCTTCGGCATCTTCGGTCGTGCGGCAGATACGGCGGGCGAGGTTGTAGACCGGGGCTTCGAACGCGCGATAGAGTTCCTCCAGCGCGTCGGAGTCTCCCGCCCTGGCTCGGGCCACCACACGATCGGCATCGGCCAGCAGGTAGGAATCCAAGGCAAGCGTCCGGGACATGGTGGTTTAAAGATGCGGGGGGCGGGGGGAGGGTTGCAGGGGGGCGCGGGGGGCGCGGGGGCGCAGGCGAGCGAAGTCGGGGGGCCAAACCAAGGCAGGGCGGGCTCTCCGCCTGCGCCCCTGCGCCTCTGCGCCTACTTTCCCCCCATGCCCCAAGCCCCACCCCCTATCTGGATGCACCACCTGGAAGACGAGGCCGACGCGGCCTACCTCTACCGGGAGCTGGCCCGGCTCGAGCCGGATCGGCGTAAGTCCGAGCTGTATCAGAAGCTGGCCTCGGTCGAGGACCGGCACGTCGAGCTCTGGCGTACCCTCTTGGCCCAGAACGGGCACAGGACCGAGGTCCCGACGCCCTCCCGGGCGGCCCGGTTCCGGGCCTGGATCGCCCGGCGGCTGGGCAGCGGGTTCCTGCTGCCGATGCTGCTGGAGGAGGAGGGCCGTGAGGTAAAGGGGTACCTGAGCCTCTACCAGGAAGCGCCCGACGCCGCCGTCGCCCCGACCGCGCTCCGCCTGGCCAAGGAATCCAAGGAGCACGCCGAGACGCTGGCCAAGATCACGGGCGGGAGCGGCGAGCCCTGGCACAAGACCGGAGCCGGGGGGTTCCTCCGGAACGTGGTCTACGGGTTCAACGACGGGCTCACCGCCAACTTCGGCCTGGTGGCGGGGATGATCGGCGCCCAGTCCGGTTTCGGGATGGCGAGCCATGCCGTAGTGGTTGCCGGCCTCGCCGGGGCGGTGGCCGACGCGCTCTCGATGGGGTCCTCCGGGTACCTCGCCGCCAAGAGCGAGCGCGAGGTGTTCGAGCACGAGATCAAGATGGAGAAGGAAGAGATCCGCTTGATGCCCGACCTCGAGCGCGAGGAGCTGAGCCTGCTATACCAGGCCAAGGGGATCCCCGAATCCCAGGCCGAGGCGCTGGCCACCCAGGTGATGAGCGACCCGGAGCGCGCGCTGGAAGAGAAGGTCCGCGAGGAGCTCAAGATCGGCGAGGCGACCAGCACCCCGATGCGCGAGGCCTGGATCACCGGTATCGCCACCGCGCTCGGCGCGCTCATTCCGGTCGCGCCCCTGCTGGTGAGCCGCGGCCCAGCCGCGGTGTGGGCCTCGTTCATCCTGGCGATGCTGAGCCACTTCGCGGTGGGCGCCGCGCGGAGCATCTTCACCGGACGCGGCGTGCTCCGGAGCGGGATGGACATGTTCCTGGTCGGCCTGGGTGTCGCGGGCGTGGGCTACCTGGTGGGCGACTGGATCGTGAAGCTGCTCTGAGGTGGGCGCGATCCGATTCGGGCTCTGTTGCCAGTTCCTCGACGCCCCCATCCGCTTCCGCACCGCCACACATCGCTACGTCTGGACTCTGACCCCGGCGCGGCGACGCGCCTACCTGCGCCAGATCGCGGCCGACAACGCCGCCACGCTTTCAGCCGCGGTGACTACCTGCCGCGCGCTCGGCATCGGCGCGTTCCGAATCAACAGCCAGATCCTCCCGCTGGGCACCCATCCCCGGAGCGGCTATACCCTGGAGCGGCTCGACCCGTCGGGCGCAATCGCGGAGGCGTTCCATCGCGCGGGTGAGCTGGCGCGGGTGGAGGACGTCCGGCTGAGCTTCCACCCGGACCAGTTCGTGGTGCTCAACTCGGAGCGCCCGGAGGTGGTGGAGTCCGCGGTGGCGGAGCTGGAGTTCCAGGCAGCCATCGCGGAGCTGGTGGGCGCGGACACGATCGTCTTCCACGGCGGCAGCGGAGCGGGTGGGATCGAGCCCGCGCTCGAGCGGCTGGATCGGGGACTCGACCGGCTGAGCCAGCGGGCGCGGAGCCGGGTCGCGCTGGAGAACGACGACCGGCTCTTCGGTCCCGGCGCGCTGCTTCCGGTCTGTCGCGCGGCGGGCATCCCGCTGGTCTACGACGTCCACCATCATCGCTGCCGTCCCGACGCCTTGAGTGTGGAAGAGGCGGCCGACGCCGCGGCGGCGACCTGGGGCGCTCGGGAGCCCTGGACCCATATCTCCTCGCCCCGGGACGGGTGGGGCTCGCCCAATCCCCGCCCCCACGCCGACTACATCGATCCGGCCGACGTGCCCCGAACCTGGGTGGGCCGGCGGATGACGATGGACGTCGAAGCCAAGGCGAAGGAGCGGGCGGTGGTGCGACTGATGACTGCGTTGAAGCGGCGGCGGTCAGGCGGGGGGCGGCGGGCGACTCACCCGGCCTGATGGCCCAGCCCCGCGGGCGTGGTGCCCGCGATCACGATGCTGTCGAGGGTCGAGGCGGGCGCCCCGACCCGGGTGAGAGCGGCCCGCGCGGTCTGCTCCTCGAGCGCCGCCGCGTCGGCATCGCCCAACGCCGCATAGGCCAGGGACAGCATAAACCGTGTCTGGGCCAGCTCGATCGGCACATCGATCGAGGTCCAGATCCGTGAGGCCCGGCGGAGATACTGCACGGCCGCGCCGTACTGGGCCCGGCCCAGCTCCAGCCGCCCCCGGGCGAGCGCGGCCGCGGCCACGAGGGCAGGGGTGGAGTAGGTCTCCGTGATGGTTTCGAGATCTGCCACGGCCGACTCGGCCCGGGCGATCTCCCCGCGGGCGACGGCGATCTCCACCATCGCCGGGAGCAGCCGAGCACGGTCCAGGTCGCCCAACCCGGGGTCGGCCAGGGCCCGCTCGACCATGGCACGGGCGGAGTCGGCCCGGCCCTCGGCCAAGCGGACCAGCGCGAGCCCCGGCTGCGGGTCGCGCCCGCGGGCCTGCGCCTCGGCAAAGCGGGCGGCGGCGCCCGTCAGATCGCCCCGCCGAAGGTAGATCTCTCCCAGCTCGTAGTACGCCTCGGCCGCCGCGTCGGTGATGAAGTCTCCCAGCTCCTCCGCCGCCTTCCGCGCCTCCCGCTCGGCTTCGTCGAAGGCGCCCAATCTCCGCAGCATGCCGGCTCGATGCACCCGGCAGATGCCGGGGTACGCCGAGTCGGCGTAGTGTCCCGCCCAGCCGTCGGAGGCGTCGTTCCACTCCGCCATCCGGCCCAGGTCACCCAGGCGCTCGCAGGTGCTCATCATGTTGCAGTAGGCGCGGCCGGTGGTGCGCGCGGGCAGCTCGCCCGCGGTCACGGCGGCCATCGCCTCGTCGATCAGGGCCATC
>DASSML010000300.1:0-2472 GCA_035688895.1 Gemmatimonadales bacterium | reverse complement strand
TGGTCTATCCGAAGCTCGACCTCTCGGTCCTGGCCGTGCCGCACCAGGCGCTCGTCTCGCCCTCCGCGCGTCCTCCGCTCCGGCCCGAAGGCGCGGAAAGCAGGCAGCTGCTCGTGCTGCACGGGGAGATCGAAGGCGTGTTCCCCTTCGACCGCACCTCGGTCGAATACGGCGGCGCCGTCATCGGCCTGAACGAGCTGGCGCCGACCGAGTGGAGCTACATCGCGCTGGGTCACTACCACGTGCGGCACCAGGTGGCACCACGGGCCTGGTACGCCGGGGCACTCGACTACGTCAGTCCCAATCTCTGGGGCGAGCTCGCCGACGAGGCGCGGCACGGGAACAAGTCGAAGGGCTGGCTCCTTGCCGACCTGGACGGCGACACCGTCACCCATCAACCGATCGAGCCTGCCCGCGTCATCCTCGATCTTCCCCCCATCCCGGGCGAGGGGATGGCCGCCGCCGCGCTCGACCGCCTGATCGGCGATCGGCTCGCGCAGGTCCCCGGCGGCATCGCCGACAAGATCCTCCGGCTCCGGGTCTACGACGTGCCGCGCCACATCGGCCGCGAGCTCGACCACGCGGCCATCCGCGGGTACAAGGCGGAGGCGCTCCACTTTCACCTCGACGTCCGTCGCCCCGAGATCCAGCGCGCCGTGGGTGTCGGCGCCCCGGGACGGCGCCAGCCGCTCCCCGAGCTGGTGCGCGACTACCTCTCCCGCCGCCCGCTGCCGGCCGAGCTCGACCGCGAGGCGTTCGTCCGTCTCGGCGGTGAGCTGCTCGACGGCGTCGAGCGGGACCTGGCCGGCGCCTGATGCGAATCACCCGGCTCCGCCTCGCCAACTTTCGCCAGCACGAGTCCACCGAGCTGGAGTTCGGCGCTGGCCTCACCGGCATCGTGGGGCCCAACGGGGCAGGGAAGACCACCATTCTCGAGGGGATTGCGTGGGCGATGTACGGCATGCCCGCCGCCCGCGGCAGCCGTGACTCGATCCGGCGGAGGAACGCGCCGCCGCGCGCCCGGGTGGAGGTGGAGCTCGAGTTTACCCTCGGCGCGCATCAGTACCGCATCGTTCGGGGCCTCAACCACGCGGAGCTCTACCAGGACGGCGAGCCGGCGCCGGTCGCCAACAGCCTCGGCTCAGTGACCGAGCGCGTCACCCGTCTGCTCGGCATGTCGCGCGACGAGTTCTTCAACACCTACTTCACCGGCCAGAAGGAGCTGGCGGTCATGGCCGCGATGAGCGCGCCCGAGCGCGCTCAGTTCCTGTCCCGGGTGCTGGGCTACGAGCGGCTCCGCGCCGCACAGGACCGGCTCAAGGAGAAGCGGTCCGCGCTGCGCGCCCGGCTCGAGGGACTCCGCGCCGGCCTCGGCGATCCTGGCGAGCTCGACGCTATGGAGGCCCGGGCATACGACCGCGTCGCCGCCGCTACCGCGGCCGAGGGGGCCGCGGCCGATGCCTTCGCACGCGCGGAGACGGTGCTGAGCGAGGTCCGGCCCCGCTGGGAGCGGCTGCAGGCGCTTCGGGAATCGGCGCTCGCGCTCGAAGCCGAGCTGCGTGTGGCCGGGCATGAGTGCGGCGCCGCCACCGAACGGGCCGAGCGTCTCGAGCGGCAGGTGGCGGACGCCGCCGGCGCGACCAGCCGACTGCAGGAGCTCGCGGTTGAGCTCGCACCGCTGGCCGGACTGCGGCAGGAGGCCGTTGCCCTCGAGCAGTTGGCCGAAGCGCAGGCCCGCCGCCAGGGACTGACCTCCCAGCTGGCCGATGTGCGGAATCATCTGACGTCGGTGGAGGAACGGCTGGCCCGGGTTCCCGCCCGCCCGGCGCTCGACGCGGTGCGCACTCGGGCCCACGACGTCCGTGCCACCATCACCAGCCTGACCCTCGACGCCGAGGCCGCGCGGACCGCCTGGGTGCGGGACGCGCAGGACGCGCGGACCAAGCGGCAGGGTCTGCTCGACCAGTACGGTGAGCTCAAGGAGCAGCGACAGCGCCTGGTGAAGGCTGGACCGGAGGGGAATTGCCCCACCTGTACCCGCCCGCTCGGCACGGAGTACGAGAAGGTGCTCGGCCTGCTCGACCGGCAGATCGAAGAGGTGGTCTCCAACGGCAACTACTACAAGCAGCGGATCGAGCAGCTGCAGCAGGAGCCGTCCGACCTCGACGAGCTGGAGCGCCGGCGGGTCGAGGCCGAGCGGGTCCAGTCGGATGTCGCCGCGGAGCTTGGTCGGCTCGAAGCCCAGGCCCAGGAGGCGACTCCGCTGGGGACCGAGCAGACCCGGCTTCGCCATCGGGTCGGCGAGCTGGAGACCGCTCTGGCCAAGGTACCTACGGACTACGACGAGCGGCGCCACGGTGAGGTTCAGGCCCGCATCCGCCAGCTCGAGCCGCTCGCGCTGCAGGCCGAGCGTTTCCGCTTCGAAGTCGAGCGCATCGCGCTCCTGGAGGAAGAGCTGGAGACGGCTCAG
Organism: Gemmatimonadales bacterium; assembly: GCA_035688895.1. Lineage (GTDB taxonomy): Bacteria > Gemmatimonadota > Gemmatimonadetes > Gemmatimonadales > GWC2-71-9 > CAVVWJ01. The sequence goes on along the minus strand of DASSML010000300.1, from coordinate 2 downwards.
CG
>DASSML010000299.1:0-4460 GCA_035688895.1 Gemmatimonadales bacterium | reverse complement strand
AACCTGCTCCGGAGCGACCTGGCCAAGGTCGACACCAAGCCGCAGCTCGAGATCTTTGCCGACGATGTGAAGTGCACCCACGGCGCCACGGTAGGCCGGCTGGACGACATCGGCCTGTTCTACGCCCGGAGCCGGGGGATTCCCGCCGAGGCGGCCGAACGGCTCCTGACCTACGCGTTCGCGGCCGAGGTGATCGACGAGGTGGCGCTGGAGCCGGTCCGGCTCGAGCTCGACCGCCTCGTGCTCGAGCGGCTGGGGGGATAGTGCTCAAGGGCCTCGGCCTGCTGGAGCAGCCGGCCTCCTCGGGGTCTCCGGTCCGCGGGCCGTTTCCGGTCGAGGCGGTCCGCCGCGATTTCCCCATTCTCGGGATCACGGTGCGTGGGCGGCCCCTGGTCTATCTCGACAATGCGGCCACCAGCCAGAAGCCCCAGGCGGTCATCGACGCCATCGGCCGATTTTACGCCACCGGCAACGCCAACATCCATCGCGGTGTGTACGCGCTGAGCGAGCAGGCCACGGTGGCGTACGACCAGGCGCGGAGCAGGGTGGCGCGTTTCCTCGGCGCCGCGAGTCCATCGGAGATCGTCTTCACGCGCGGGACCACCGAGGCAATCAACCTGGTGGCGCAGAGCTGGGGACGGGCGCACCTGGGGGCCGGGGACGAGATTCTGGTCACCGCCATGGAGCATCACTCCAACCTGATCCCCTGGCAGCTGATCGCCGAGCAGACGGGTGCCGTGCTGCGTGCGGCGCCGATCAACCAGCAGGGCGAGCTGGATCTCGAGGCGTGGCATCGGCTGCTCAGCGACCGGACCCGCCTCGTCGCCGTCACCCACGTGTCGAATGCCCTGGGCACGCTGAATCCGATTCGCGAGCTGGCCGATGCCGCCCATGCCCGTGGGGCCGTCGTCGTGGTGGATGGGGCGCAGTCGGCCCCGCATCTCCCCATCGACGTCGTCGCGCTGGGCTGCGACTTCTTCGCCTGCTCGGGGCACAAGCTCTACGGTCCGACCGGGATCGGGGTGCTGTACGGCCGGGCCGAGCTGCTGCAGCGGATGCCGCCGTGGCAGGGCGGGGGAGGCATGATCGCGAGCGTGACCCTGGAGCGCTCCACCTGGGCCGAGGCTCCCGCCCGCTTCGAAGCCGGTACCCCGCCGATCGCCGAGGCGATCGGGCTCGCGGCCGCGCTGGACTACATCGATGGAATCGGCTTCGAGGCGATTTCAGTATGGGAAGACGCGCTCCTCCGGCGGGCGGTGGAGCTGGTCGGTGCCGTTCCGAGCGTCCGGCTGATCGGCACCGCCGCCCACCGGGCTGCGGTGCTCTCCTTCCTGGTAGAAGGCATCCACCCCCACGACGTTGGCGCCGTCCTCGATGACGAGGGCATCGCGGTCCGGGCCGGGCACCACTGCGCCCAGCCGGTGATGCGGCATTTCGGCATCCCGGCGACGCTGCGCGCTTCGTTCGCCTTCTACAACACCATGGAGGAGGTCGAGACGCTGGCACGGGGACTCGGCCGGGTCCGCGAGGTGTTCGGCTGATGGCGAGCCTGAGCGAGCTGTACCAGAACGTGATTCTGGAGCACAATCGGTCGCCCAGAAACTACCGGGTGATGGCGGACGCCAATCGGGAGGCTCAGGGGCACAATCCGCTGTGCGGGGACCAGGTGACAGTGCGCCTGCGGGTCGACGACGGCCGGATCCAGGACGCGGCCTTTCAGGGCTCCGGCTGCGCGATTTCCCGGGCCTCGGCCTCGCTCATGACCGCCGCCATCAAGGGTCGGACCCCGGAGGAGGCGGCGGCGCTCTTCCAGCAATTCCATCGGCTGGTCACCGGGCATCCCGAGGCCGCCGCCCCGGAAACCCTGGGCAAGCTCGCGGTGTTCTCTGGAGTATCGGCGTACCCGATCCGGGTGAAGTGCGCCAGCCTCCCATGGCATACCATGAAAGCGGCACTGGAGCAGACCCGGGACCCCGACCAATCGCCGTCACCAGACCTTTAACGACTCGAGGAACTCGCTGATGCCGTACAATCCCGCCCTCGTCGCGCCGATGCGTGAAGAGATGGTTCGCATGGGTGCCCAGGAGCTCACCACCATCGCCGAGGTCGACGCCGCCCTGGGAGACCAGAAGGGCTCGATGCTGGTCTTCGTGAATTCGGTCTGCGGCTGCGCCGCGGGCAACGCCCGCCCGGCGCTGCGCCTGGCTCTGGAGCACTCGGTCAAGCCGCAGCAGGTGGTGACGGTGTTCGCGGGGCAGGATCTCGAGGCTACGTCGCGGGCCCGGCAATTTTTCGCCGAGTATCAGCCGAGCAGCCCTTCCATGGCGCTCCTGCGGGACGGCGAGGTCGTGCACTTCGTGCATCGCCACATGATCGAGGGACGGTCACCGCAGCTCATCGCGGGCGAGCTGACCAAGGCCTTCGACAAGTTCTTCGGCGTCGCGGTGTGAGCCACCGACTCTCGGGGCGTCCGCTCCATTCCGACCGGCACGAGCTGCACGGGATCACCGTGGTGCTCGATACCCAGGGTGCCGGGACCTACGTCGGCCGGTTCGATTCGCAGGACGAGCGAGGGGTGCACCTGTTCGACGTCGGGGTCTACGATCCCGCGCAGGGTACGCGGGACGACTACGTGCGCCGCAGCGTGAAGTTCGGGATCCGGGTGGACCGGCCGGAGCTCACGATCGAGTCCACCGAGGTGGCCCGAATCACTCCGCTCGGCCAGATCGAGCTCTAGCGAGTTCCCTGCCCGCCATCCGCGCCGAGCCGGCCAACATCGAGCCTCGGCGCGGATTCTTCTTAGATTCCTCTCATGTCCGAGCAGTACGACGTCATCGTGATCGGGGCCGGTCATGCCGGCGCCGAGGCGGCCGCCCTCGCGTCGCGGATGGGCGCGCGTACCCTCCTGCTGACCCAGAATCTCGAGACCATCGGCCAGATGTCGTGCAATCCCGCGATCGGCGGGATCGCGAAGGGGACGGTGGTGCGGGAAGTCGACGCGCTGGGCGGCATCATGGGTCGGGCGACGGACCTCGCGCGGATCCAGTTCCGGATGCTCAACCGCTCCAAGGGTCCGGCTGTCTGGTCACCCCGGGCGCAGTGCGATCGCGGCCTCTATCGGCGAGCCGTGCGGCAACTGCTCGAGCAGCTGCCGCGCCTCGACCTGGTGCAGGGCACGGTCGCCGGACTTCGGATGCAGGGAGAGGTCGTGGCGGGCGTGGTCACGACCGACGGCAGGACCTTCTCGGCCCGGTCGGTGGTGGTAACCACGGGGACCTTTCTACGGGGCCGGATCCACGTGGGACTCGACACGCGGATACCGGCCGGACGGGCAGGCGATCAGCCATCAGTTGAGCTTGCTCAAGCGCTTGAGCGACAAGGAGTTACGCTAGAACGCTTCAAGACTGGAACTCCCCCCAGAGTTGACGGTCGCACGATCGATTTCGATCGTCTTCAACGGCAAGATGGGGACACGGGATCCTACTGGTTCTCCCATTTTTCCCGGCCGAGTCATCCCGAGCAGCGGCCCTGTTACCTCACGTGGACGACGCCCCGGCTACGGGAGATCATCACCCGGCACCTGGAGGAGTCAGCCCTCTACGGCGGTATGATCAGCGGCCGAGGTCCGCGATACTGTCCGTCGATCGAAGACAAGATCGTGAAGTTCCCCGACGCCGAGCGTCACCAGGTCTTTCTGGAACCGGAGGGTCTGGACACGTCGGAGATCTACGTGAATGGGCTGAGTACCTCGCTGCCATCGGAGGTACAGCTCTCCTTTCTCCGATCGATCCCTGGCCTCGAGCAAGTCCGGATGACTCGGCTCGGCTACGCGATTGAGTACGACTACGTCCCGCCGCTTCAGCTTCGTCCCTCCCTCGAGCTGCGAAGCATCCCCGGACTGTTCCTGGCCGGACAGATCAACGGCACGACCGGCTACGAGGAGGCTGCTGGTCAGGGTGCCGTCGCCGGGATCAACTCAGCGGCTCGGGCGCTGGACCGTGAGCCGGTCGTCCTTCCCAGGGATGCGGCGTTCATCGGCGTCCTGGTTGACGACCTCGTGAGTCGAGGCGTAGACGAGCCGTACCGGCTCTTTACCTCGCGATCGGAATTCCGGCTTCTCCTCCGTCAGGACAATGCTCTACGCCGGCTGCTCCCTCTGGCCCGGAGTCTCGGGCTGCTTCACCCGGACGAGCTCCGTGCCGCCGAGTCGCGCCTCGAGGCGGAAGAACGAACTCTACAGCTCGCGGACGACACGCTTCTGACGCCGGAGCAGGCCAATCTTGCGCTCGCAGAGGTCGGAGCCACGCTCATCGACTCGCGCCAGCGAGTCTCGGAGCTGGCTCGCCGCCCCGGCGTCGGCCTGGCCGACCTCTTCCGTGCCGGCGGTTTGGACGAGGAGCTGGCCACAGAATGGGCCGACATTGAGCTGAAGTACGGTGGCTATCTGTCCCGCGAGCGGC
>DASSML010000298.1:0-11294 GCA_035688895.1 Gemmatimonadales bacterium | reverse complement strand
CCGCGCATCAATGCCTTCCCGGAAGGCAACGGCTGCGCCCTCCGGGCATTGAACTAATCCGCCGTCACGAGCGATTCGTGGACTGGCGTGCGCTGCAGGATCTTGCAGCCGAATCGCGACCCCGTATCCACCGCTTCCTCTCCTCCCTTCGTCTTGGGCGACGCGCACGAAGGTGACTTCGTCATGGTCACACTTCGACGGTAGAAACACACCGATTCCGCTTCGCAAACGTCACGGTCGCATAGCTCTACGCGGAGGACAGAGTGCAGATATTAGCATAGGCATCATGACCTTGCGCGCTCCGTAGCAGAGGGTCAAGTTCACCTCCACGTACTCGATGGTGCGCGACTGCGGGCTTCTCACCCTCCGAAGGACATTCACTTGAGCATTGGCACCACACTCGAAGTTGATCCGGCGTTGAACTCGCGCGCCGCGGCCACCGGGCCGCACGCGCGTCACGTGCATATCGCACCCTCCGGGCACTGGGTCACGATCAACCTCGCGGAGCTGTGGGCCTATCGCGGCCTGTGGCTGTTCCTGGTGTGGCGCGACATCAAGGCGCGTTACGCACAGACCGTTCTCGGTATCGCGTGGGCCGTGCTGCAGCCGCTCCTCAGCATGGTGGTCTTCACGGTGGTCTTCGGCCGATTCGTGCGGGTGCCATCCGAAGGTGTACCCTACCCCGTCTTCTCCATGGCGGGGCTCGTACCCTGGACCTACTTCTCGGCCGCGCTCACGGGTGCGAGCAACAGTCTCGTTGGCAGCACGAGTCTGGTCACCAAGATCTACTTTCCTCGGCTGGTGATTCCCGGGGCACCGGTGCTCGCCGGCCTGCTGGACCTGGTCATTGCCATGGCGATGTTGCTGATCATCATGCTCTGGTTCGGCCAGCCGCCGCATCTGATCACTCCGCTGCTGCTGCCGTTCCCGATTCTGCTCATCATGATGACCTCGATGGGCGTGGGCTCGTGGCTGGCGGCGCTGCACATCCAGTATCGCGACATCAAGCACATCACCGCGTTCGTGGTGCAGGTCTGGATGTATGGCTCGCCCATCGTGTACCCGCTCAGTGTGGTCCCGGAGGTGTACCGGAACTGGTACGCCCTTAACCCCATGGCCGGCGCCATCGCAGCGTTTCGGTCGGCCTTCCTGGGCACTCCTGGCCCGACCCTCACCCAAGCGATGATCTCGTTCGGATCGGCGACGGTGCTGCTGCTGGTCGGCCTGCTCTACTTCCGGCGGTCGGAGCGGGTCTTTGCGGACGTGGCCTGATCCGAGGGCACGAAGTCAGCATCTCGCATCGGTCCGCTCGGGAATGCGGCAGGCGGGAGCGAGACGTCGCGTCGCTGGGGGGAAGGAAGAAAACGCAAAGCCCTGTGTCTGCATGATTTGCACGCAGGGGCACAGGCTCCGGACGCTCCGATCCGACCCAGTCGCCCACTCCCGGTGCGCCGGGCGCTGGGGCCTGGACTTTGGTATGAGTGAGCGACCGTTGACACCACATTTTCCACCAGGTACCCTAGTGACAGTATCCTTACAGTTGCTGCGACACCGTCGCCACAGCTGCGTGGAATCTCCGTGGCCGGTGCGAGAATTCCGCCGAGCTGCCGCTCCGCCTGGGGGGCGTGTCAGCCCGGTGAGGTGGTGCTGACATGTTCGTCCGTGCGTGCCATGCCCGACCTGCTCTCCCGCGCTCAGGTGCTGCCTCGCGAACGCCGCACCATCGGTCGGCTCGCCCGACTGGTCGAGTCGGCGTCCTGGTAGGGCTGACTATCCAGATCGACGCGTCGCCCACCCGGCTCGCGCTGAGGGTGATCTGATGGGCAAACCAGTGAAGGTGTCCTCTCCCAGCCTCGTGCCCCATATCGCGGCTCCCGCCGACGTGCCTCCGCCGCGCCAGGCTGCCCGTCGCGAGATCGACCTCGCCTACGTGCTGCACGTCGTGCAGCGGCAGAAGTGGTGGATCGCCGGGTGCGTGGTGCTGGCCCTGGCGGTGAGCGCGTTCATCACCTGGCGCACGACGCCGGTGTATGAAGCCTCGGCCTCGATCCGGATCGAGTCGAAGCGCTCGAACCTTCCGAGCGTCATGCAGGATATGGAAGATGAGGACAATGGGATCGCCACCGAAACGGTGGTGTTGGCCAGCCGCTCGCTGGCCGAAGCCGCGGTAGCCAAGCTGGGTCTCCAGGTGGGGGTGACCTCACCCCAAGGGGTCTACCGCTCCAAGGTGCTGAAGGACATCACCGTCACCGGTCGCCCCGATGCGCGCGACTACGTGCTGAAGCGGCGGGGTCCGGGGCAGTTCACCCTGCTCGACGCGGTGACGCAGCAACCCCTTCGCGACGTTGTCTCGGGCCAGCCGGTCACGATCGACAGCGTCAGCTTCGTGGTCCTCCCTGCCGCCGACAGCTATGCCGAAATCGGGGTGAGCGTCTTCGATTTCGAGTCGACCGTCTCGTCGGTTGTGGCGAAACTGGAGCCCGACCAGCTCTCGCGTGACGCCGACATCATCGAGATTGGGTATCAGAGCACAGACCCTGAGCTGGTCTGGCAAGTGCCCAACGCGATCGTCGACGAGTACATCGCCTTTCGCAACGATGTGCATCGGGGGGAAGCGACGCGGACCGTGAAATTCCTCCGTGGCCAGCTCGACTCGGTGTCGGCGCAGCTGGCGACGGCGGAAGATGCGCTGCAAAAGTATCGCCAGCAGCACCTGGTCATCTCACCGGACGCCGAGGCGTCCAATCAGGTGAGCCAGCTCGCCCAGCTGCAGGCGCAGCGTCGGGACATCGAGACCGAGCGCGCGGTGCTGACCCGGCTGTTGAGCGAGGCGGACGCCAAAGCTCAGTCGGCTCAGCCGGGCGACGCCTCGCCGTACCGGGAGCTGCTGGCCTACCCCACCCTCATGCGCTCCGGGGCGGCCAACGACCTGCTCGGCGCACTGTCGCGGAAGGAGGAGGAGCGCTCGGCGCTGGGAACGCAGCGTACGCCCAACGACCCCGATTTGAAGCCGATCACCGAGCGGATTCAGAGCCTTCAGACGCAAATACGTGGTGTGGTGGTGAGCTACCTGGATGGCCTGTCCCGTCAGCTCACCGAGCTGGACGCGACCCAGCAGCGCTTCGGTCGTGACCTGAGTCAGATTCCTCAAACCGAGCTCGGTCTCGCGCGGCTGGAGCGACAGCCCAAGGTGCTGCAGGACATTTACGAGATGCTGCAGACCCGGCTGAAGGAATCGGAGATCGCCGCGGCGAGCGAGGACCCCAGCGTCCGGCGGGTCGATCCCGCCATCCCGCAGTGGCTGCCGGTCCGGCCCCGGCCGATGCAGAATCTCTTCGGAGGAGCCAGTCTCGGTCTGATGCTGGGCGTGGCGGTGGCGCTGGTGCGGGAGGCGAGGGACAAATCGGTTCGGAGCCGCGCGGACGTCGTGGACGCGACCGGCCTCCCCGTGTTGGGCCTCATTCCGCAGATCCCCCGTCGCGGGGCTCAGGCGGCCAACCTGGGCGAGTGGAAGCAGGTGACGGCGACCCGACACAGTGACTCGCGGCACACCGATTCGCATCCCATCGCGAGGCCAGGGCCGCGCAAGTTCAGCTTCCTGCCCAACGCACGACCGGCGGGCGCACCGGCCGAGCCCGCACCTCGGCCCCTCGAGGAAAACCGGCCCTCGTCGCCGGGCCGTGTCTTTACGGTGCCCGACGCCAATCGCCCGGCGTTGGAGGCGTACAGCGCCCTGCAGACCAACCTGGAATTCGCCACTGCGGCCTCGGCGGATGGCCTCCAGGTGTTGCTGCTCACCAGCTCGATCGCCGGCGAAGGGAAGACCACCTGCGCGGGGAATCTCGCCCTGGCCCTGGGAGAGCGCGGTCGCAGCGTGATTCTCCTGGATCTGGACCTTCGTCAGGGCAGGGTTCACACCTTCTTCGACGCGCCGCGCAGTCCCGGGCTGACGGAGTTGCTGCGCGCCGAGCGCACGCACGCGGAGGTCCTCCGCTCCGTCGAGCTCGGGGTCGGCCGCCGGGTGGACTACCTGTCGAGCGGCACTCCGCCGTCGGCGCCGCTGGCCCTGCTGGAGAGTCTCCAGCTCAAGGACCTGATCACCGAGCTCCGGAACCAGTACGATGTCGTGCTCCTGGACTCGCCCCCCGTGAACTTCGTCACCGACGCCCTGGTGCTCAGCGCGTACGCCGACGGGGTCATCGTGGTAGCGCGGTCGGGCCGGACCGGGAGCACTGATCTGTCGTTTGCGATCGAGCAGCTGGTCCGCGCGGGCGCGCCGGTGCTTGGCGTGGCCCTCAACGATATCGATTTTCGAAGTGACGCGAGTTACGACCAGGCCTATCGGTACTTCGTGGATTCCTCGTACGTGAATCCGCGGGCAGAAGGATAAACCTCGGCGCCCTTACCATGGCGCTGGCAATACAGCGGATCCTGTGACCGACCTACACTCTTCTTACCGCGTGCCCGAGCCGCGTGCCGCGCGCCCGAGCTACACCTTCTTGGAGGCGACCCCCCTGTTGGAGGCGAGCCCCACGTTGGAGGCGGGCCCCACGTTGGAGGTGGGTCCCGAGGCGAGCGCCGACCCGCCTGCGCCCCCCCTGCCGTTTCGGGTGCTGCCGACACTGGATCAAGTCGCCCCGGGTGGGATGGCCTCCGGCGGCGGCCGGGCGATTCCGTCGGTGCTCTACCGGTGTTGCGACGACGCGGTCGTGTTCATTGCCATTTTCGCCGCCCTGGTGCTCACCAACAGCGGGCGGATGCCCCTGGGGTTCGATCACTTTGTCACGGTTCGCATCAACCCGACCAACGTGCTCATCGCCTTGCTGGTCTGGGTCAGCTCCCGGATCGCCTTTACTACTGTCGGGCTGTATCGCCAGGTGCCGGGGGGTACCCCGACCTCGGAGGCGGGCAGGATTCTCCTCGCCGCCGCCGTGCTCTCGCTGGTCACCCTGCTCTTTCCCCTGACCGACCCGAAGGGTGCCTTCGGCTACGACGCCGTCCTGGCGCTCTGGGCTCTGTGCACTGCCGGGATGATTCTCAGCCGCGTGGGGCTCCGCCGGCTGGTGGCACTGGGACGCGTCCGGGTCCGGAACACCCTGGTGATCGGCACCGGCCCGAGGTCGGTGACCGTCTGCGGTCGGGTCCTGGCGGATCGGAGCACGCCCCGCTGCATCGTCGGCTTCCTGGACTCGGAGCAGGGGCAGGTCGCGGCCGACCTGCCAGGCAAGGTGATCGGGGTGCTCGGCGACCTCCCCTCGACCCTGCTCCAGGCGCCGATCGACGAGGTGATCGTGGCGTTGCCGATCAAGTCGCGTTACAAAGAGATCCAGGAGGTCATCGACGTCTGCGAGGGCATGGGCGTTCCCGTCGTCCTGCCGGCGGACGCGTTTCACACCTCGGGTAATCCGTTCCGGCCCCGAATCTCCGGCGAGCAGGTGATCATGAGCCTGGGGCCGCATCGCCGGCTGCTCATGGTGTGGCTCAAGCGGGGAATTGACATCGTCGGCGCCGTGGTCGCGCTGGTGCTCACCGCCCCGATCATGCTCCTCGCCGCCCTGGCGGTAGCGCTGACCAGCCCGGGGCCCGTGCTGTTCACACAGGAGCGGTACGGGTATAGCCGGCGCCGGTTCCGGATGTACAAGTTCCGCACCATGGTGCTCGACGCCGAGTCCATGATGCCGGGGTTGGAGCGGCTGAACGAGGCCCAGGGGCCGCTGTTCAAGATCGGACGGGACCCGCGAGTCACCGTGGTCGGACGGATCCTGCGACGCACCTCGATCGACGAGTTGCCCCAGTTGATCAACGTCCTGCGGGGCGACATGTCGCTGGTGGGACCCCGCCCGCTCTCGTTGCGGGATGTCTACCGGCTGCCCGAGGCCGAGTTGGCCCGCCGCTTCAGCGTTCCGCAGGGCCTGACCGGGATGTGGCAGGTCCAGGGTCGTTCCCAGCTGGATTATCGTCAGTGGGTGAGCTACGACCTGAAGTACGTCGATCATTGGTCCCTGTTGCTGGATCTCAGAATTCTCCTCCGCACGATTCCCGCGGTATTGCGTGGTGATGGCGCGCAATAATCCGATGGGGTCCATGCGCTGCTCCCTCATCATTTGTTCCTACGCCCGGGCCGACACCCTGCGGCGGTGCCTGGCGGCGGTGGCCCGCCAGACCCGGCCCGCCGATGAGGTGTTGGTCGTGAGGCGCGAAGGGGACGAGGCCACCGCCGGGGCGGTCTGCGATTGGAGCCGCGACCTTCCGCTGCGGGCACCCGTCGTTCGTGAGCCCGGCGTGGTCGCTGCGTCAAACCTGGGGCTGGCGGAGGCGCAGGGGGACATCCTGGCGTTCCTCGACGACGACACCGAGCCATGGGGCGACTGGCTGCAGCGGATCGAGCGCCATTTCCTCGACCAGCCGGAGCTGGGAGCGTTAGGCGGGAGGGACTGGCTCTACGCCGACGGGGTACTGCGCGAGGGCCCGGCCAAGAGCGTGGGCCGGGTGCAGTGGCACGGCCGGCGCGTCGGCAACCACCATCTGGGGGTTGGGCCGGCCCGGGAGGTCGAGATCCTCAAGGGCGCGAACATGGCGTACCGACGGGCGGCCATCGAAGGATTGCGGTTCGACCGCCGGCTCAAAGGCGGGGACGCGGAGTGGTGTTTTGAGCCGGCGTTCGGCTTCGCGGTCCGCCGCCGCGGCTGGAAGATCGTGTACGATCCCGCGGTTGCCGTGGATCACCATCATCCGGCTCCGCGGGTCGCGCTCGACTACTCGCTCTCGACCGCCCGAACCTACAATCGGGTCTTCAACGAAACGCTCGTCCTTCTCGAGTACCTGCCGGCCCACCGGCGCGCGGTCTTCGTGGTGTGGGGCTTCCTGGTGGGCACGTGGGATGCTCCAGGGCTCGCGCAGTGGGTGCGCTACCTCTTGGGCGGCCGGCCGGAGGCAACTCGGCGCCTGCTGATGGCTTGGCGCGGGCGGCTCGATGCGCTGCGGAACTACCATGTCGGCGCCGCCCAGCCGGGCTCGGCATGACCAGCTGGTCCCCTCGGTCGGCAGCTCCCCGTCTGGGCAGGCTTCCGGCGCCGCGTCTGGAGGCGACCGTGGCGGCCCCCGGCAGGGCGGCGGACCTGCTCGCCTGGGTGGCGATCCTCGGACTCGCGCTCGTGGTGGTGGCCTGTCTCCTCACCCGGCGGGGGGGACTGCTCGAGGTGCTCTACCCCGCCCTCGGACTGGGCGTGGGCGCCTTGCTGCTCGCGGTCCGTCCGCATCTCTTCTTCGGCTTCGTCCTCTGGCTGTGGTTCCTCTCCCCGTTCATCCGGCGGGTCGCGGAGTATCAGTCCGAATGGCAGCTGACCAGTCCCATTCTGGCTACACCGCTCCTGGTGACCGCGCTCTGTGGGCTGACGGTCGTCCGCAAGGTGCGTGAGCTCCCCGGCGGGGCCCTCTTCCCCTTCACCATCGCGATCGCGGGCTGCCTGGTCGGCTTTCTGGTGGGCGTGCCGCGCAATGGCGTGAAAGCGGCCTCCTACGGCCTGGGTACCTGGGTAGCCCCCATCCTGTTCGGGATCTACCTGCAGCTCCATGGGAGGCACTTCCCGGCGTTTCGCTCCGCCCTCCTCGCCGCCTGCGCCTGGGGCCTGATCGTCATAGGCGCGTACGGCGTGTGGCAGTATCTGAATCCGCCGGCCTGGGACCGCTGGTGGATGATCGAATCCAACATGGGGAGCATCGGTCAACCGCTGCCTCGGAGGGTGCGGGTCTTCAGCATGCTCAACGCGCCCGCCACCCTCGCCATCACGATGCTCGCCTGCATCCTGCTTCTGGTGAGCTCGCAGCATCGGTTGCGCTGGGTCGCCGTCGTCTCCGGCAGTCTGGCCATGCTGCTTTCTCGCGTACGGTCTGTCTGGCTGATCGGCACGGTGGCTGTCCTCATTCTGATCAAGCGTCTACCGGGGCGGCAACGGGTCTACTTCCTGCTGGCGCTCGTCGCGCTGCTGCCCTTGGTGCAGATCGCCCTGACGTACGGCGGAATGGACCGGGAGATCCAGTCGCGAGCGGAGACCCTGACCGACCTCAGCGAGGACAATAGCTATCGGGCCCGGACGGCATTCGCCATCCGGGCGGCCGAGGAAGTCCTGAACGACCCGCTGGGTCGCGGGCTCGGGTCCACCGGCGGAGCCGCCTGGCTCACCACCAGCCGCGGCGCGGTCGTGTTCGACAACGGTCTGCTGGACGTCATCTACTCCCTCGGTTGGCTTGGCGGCGCGCTCTTTTTCTGGGCGCTGGCCTGGACCTGCAGCCGTTCCCGCCACGCGAGCCAGGTCCACCGGGACGGCTTTTCTGCCGCCGCCCTGTCGGTGGTGCTCGCCGTGGCTGCGCTCCTCGCGGCGAACAACAGCCTCAACGGCATCGGCGGCATCTTTTTCTGGGGACTTGCCGGATTGCTCCAGGGTCGAGCGCGGTTCGCCGTGTCGGAGACGGAAGACCTTCCGGACGTAGTTCGCTCCTGACCTGCGTGCCGGCGCCCCGGATCCTGTTCGTCAACCATGGCGCGGTGCTCGGCGGCGGCGAGCTCTCGCTGCTGGACATCGTCCGCCACACCGCGTCCCGCGCGAGGGTGGCCCTGCTTTCGCCCGGTCCGCTGCAGGCGCGACTGGAGCGTGAGGGCGTCCCCACTCTCCTCCTGGCCACGTCTCCCGCCGTCTTGAATACCCGCCGCGAGAGCTCGAGCCTGTCCTGGTCGGCCGTAAGCGGTACGGCCGGGGTGGCCATCCGCCTCGCGCGGGCCGTGGCTCCGGACGAGCTGTTGTACGCCAACTCGCAGAAGGCCTTTGTGGTGGCTGCTCTCGCCGCGCGGCTTCGCCGGCGACCCCTCCTCTGGCATCTGCGTGACGTGCTCTCGCCGGAGCATTTCAGCCGGCGCAACATCCGTCTTGTGGTCAACCTGGCGAACCGGTGCACGGCGCGGGTCATCGCCAATTCCGAAGCCACCGCCGAGGTATTCGTCGCCGCCGGCGGACGCGCGGACAAGGTCGTCGTCGTTCCGTCGGGTGTGGACCCGACCCCCTTCCGCGCCGCCGGACAGGAGGATCCTCGCGAGCTCCGGCGTGCGCTCGGCATTCCCGACTCCTCCCGGCTGGTGGTGGGGTTGTTCAGTCGGGTGGCCCCGTGGAAGGGACAACACGTGGCCATCGAGGCGATGGCGCGGCTTCCGGGCGCGACGCTGTTGGTCGTGGGCGCACCGCTGTTCGGGGAGGTGGCCTACGCGGAGGAGCTGACGGGCCTCGTTGCGCGCATGGGGCTGGGGGATCGGGTCAAGCTGCTGGGGTTTCGCGAGGACATCCCGAGCCTGATGCGGGCGGTGGACGTCGTAGTCCACACCTCGCTGGCGCCCGAGCCTTTCGGTCGGGTCCTGGTCGAGGCGATGCTGATGGAGCGTCCGGTGATCGCAACCGACGCCGGCGGCGCTCGCGAGATCGTTCAGGACGGAGTCACCGGGCTGCTGATACCCCCCGGGCGTCCCGACCACCTCGCAGAAGCGTTGGGCCGTCTCCTGGAGGACTCGGCGATGAGGGGGGAAATGGGCCGACGCGGTCGAGAACGGGCCGAGCGACACTTCACCCTGGTCCCCACCCTCAACGCGTTGGACGATCTCATCACCTCGGTCGCGAGCGGCCGGTGAAGGTCGCCATCGTCCACGACTATCTCAGCCAGATGGGCGGCGCAGAGCGCGTCGTGGTAGCTCTGCATGGCCTCTTCCCGACGGCACCGATCTACACCAGCATCTTCGATCCCGCGTCCACCTGGCCCGAGCTGCGGACCGCCGATATTCGGCCGACCTGGATGCAGCGACTTCCCGGGATGCCGACACACTTCAAGAAGTACCTGCTCGTGTACCCCAGCGCGATCGAGGGTCTGCCGCTCGACGGGTACGATCTGGTCCTGAGCAGCAGCAGCGCCTATGCCAAGGCCGCGCGCTCGCGGGCCGGCGCGCTCCACGTCTGCTATTGCCACAACCCCATGCGGTTCATCTGGGACTACGACCGCTATGTGTACGGCGAGCGTGTGGGAGTGGCCGCGCGCGCGCTGCTGCCGCTGGCCCGATCCTATCTGCGACGCTGGGATCTCCGAACGGCCGGGAGGCCCCACGCCTACATCGCGAATTCGTCGGCGGTCGCCGAGCGAATCCGCCGATACTACGGCCGGAGCAGCGAGGTGATCCCCCCGCCCGTTCGTCTCGGACCGGAGCCAGCCGGAGACCAGCCCGGCGACTACTACCTCGTGGTCTCGCGGCTCAGCGGGTACAAGCGTCTCGACCTGGCCATCGAGGCGTTCAATCGACTGGGGTTGCCTTTGGTCGTGGTGGGCGACGGCCCGGCGCGCGCCGCGCTTGAGCGCGACGCGAGCCCGCATATCCGGTTTCTCGGCCGGCGGCCGGATCAGGAGGTCGCGGCGCTGTACGCCGCCTGTCGAGGTCTGGTGGTACCAGGCGAGGAAGACTTCGGAATCACCCAGGTCGAGGCCCACGCTGCGGGGCGGCCGGTGATCGCCTACGCCGCGGGTGGCGCGCTCGACATCGTCATCGACGGGACGACCGGCGTATTGGTCCCGGCCCAGACGGCGGACGCGATCGCCGAGGGCGTCCGCCGGGCCGAGGCGACCACGTGGGACGCCCGGGCCATCCGGCGCCACGCGGAGCGCTTCGGCGAAGCGACCTTTCGCGATCGGCTGGTCGCGTTTCTCGAGGGCCTGCTGGGCCGGCCACTGTCGTCCGCACGGCCCTGATCCATCACGCGCCTGGGGTCGCGCCGGCCACCGACCGGGCGCAGATCGCCTGCAGGCGGAGCCAGAGCTCCCCGGTCATCTCCTCGATCATACCCGCTTCGTCTGGGGTCAACAGCCGCTGGCCGTACGTGTTGATCTCGTCGAGGCGCCGACGGCCGACATGGGCCCGCGCCGGCAGCGGCTGTGCCGAGGGTGCGGTCCGCCCCTTCCGCGCTTCCCGGAGCAACGCCCGCTCGACTCGGTCGCTCCAGGGCAGCTCCAGCCAGCGGTAGAGGTCGCGGTAGACCGGCACCGGATCGTCAAGGCTCGCCTGCAGGCTCAGAAAGCGAATCGCCGGGCGGCTCTCGGCCCATTGTAAGAGTGTGGTGTAGAGAACCGTCCAGAGCAGGGCGGCCCCGACCGCGGGCTCCCGGGCATGGTCCGACCACCGCTCCCGAAGCGCCGGGAACTCGATTCCCACCTGTGCCAGGCTGTCGAGTACCGAAGGGACCCCCGGGTCCCACTGCAGCCGCTTGTAG
>DASSML010000297.1:0-15856 GCA_035688895.1 Gemmatimonadales bacterium | reverse complement strand
TCGGCCCAGAAGGAGAAGGCGACCGCCGGCGCCTCCCGATGAGCCATACGCGCTACGAGCCGGCCCGCCAGCGGCTGCAGCGGAGCGAGCTGGCGGTGCCGGGCTCGCAGCCGGCACTGTTCAAGAAGGCGCTGGACAGCGCGGTGGACTACGTCTTCCTCGATCTCGAGGACGCCGTCGCCCCGGGCGACAAGGAGCAGGCCCGGCGTAACGTGATCCAGGGCCTGCAGGAGCACGATTGGCGCGGCCGGGGCAAGACGATCTGCGTCCGGATCAACGGGATCGACACCCACTACATGTACCGGGACGTGGTCGACGTGGTGGAGCAGGCCGGCCACCGGCTCGACACCGTCCTGATTCCCAAGGTGGGCGTGCCGGCCGACGTCTACCTGGTCGACGCGCTGCTCACGCAGATCGAGACGGCCAGGGGGTTCTCCCACCGGATCGGCATCGACGTGCTGATCGAGACCGCGCTCGGCATGGCCAATGTGGAGGCGATCGCGCAGGCGAGCCCGCGGCTCGAGGCGATGCACTTCGGGGTCGCCGACTACTCGGCCAGCTGCCGGGCCCGGACGGTGGTGATCGGCGGGCTCAATCGCGACTATCCCGGCGACCAGTGGCACTTCGCCCTCTCCCGCATGATCGTGGCGTGCCGGGCATACGGTCTCCGGGCCATCGACGGCCCGTTCGGCGACTTCAACGATCCCGAGGGGTACGTCCTCGCCGCCAAGCGGGGCGCGGCCCTGGGGATCGAGGGGAAGTGGGCGATCCACCCCAGCCAGATCGCCCTGGCGAACGACGTGTTCACTCCGCCGCCCAAGGAAGTCGAGCGGGCTCGCAAGATTCTCGAGGCGCTCGACCAGGCAGCCAAGGAAGGCCGGGGCGCGGCCCAGCTCGACGGCAAGATGATCGACGCGGCGTCGGCCCGGATGGCGCAGAACGTGGTGAACACCGCGGACGCGATCGGGAAGCGGTAGGCGGGCGGACGGTCGCACGGTCGCACGGTCGCACGGTCGCACGGTCGAGTGATATGTTGGGCTGCACGCATGTTCGCGTAGCGTCAAGGACCTGGAAGGCCCTAGGCTGACATTGAACCGCCGGTGCGACTGTCCGACCGTCCGACCATCACGGCTCTTTTCGAATCCAACGAGGTCCCGTCACATGGACATCCACGAGTACCAGGCCAAGGAGCTGCTCGCCGGCTTCGGCGTCGCGATTCCCCGCGGCGGGGTGGCGTACAGTCCGGAGCAGGCAGTGTACCGGGCGTCGGAGATCGGCGGCGCCAAGTGGGCGGTCAAGGCGCAGATTCACTCCGGCGCGCGGGGTAAGGCCGGCGGCATCAAGCTGTGCGGGAATGAGGACGAGGTGCGGCAGGCCGCCAAGGTGCTCCTCGGCAAGCGGCTGGTGACTCACCAGACCGGCGCCGAGGGCCGGGTGGTGCACCGGCTCTACGTCGAGGCCGCGGTGCCGATCGAGCGGGAGCTGTACCTGGGTCTGGTGCTCGACCGGAAGAGCGAGCGGATCATGGTCGTCGCCTCGGCCCAGGGCGGCATGGAGATCGAGGAGATCGCCCGCAACTCGCCCGACACGATCGTGCGCGAGGTGGTGGAGCCCGCGGTCGGGATGACCGCGTTCCAGGCCCGGGAGCTCGCCTTCGGGCTCAAGCTCACGCCGGCCCAGGTGAGCCGGATGGTCACCACGCTCCTGGGCGCGTATCGCGCCTTCCGCGATCTCGACGCCACCATGGTGGAGATCAACCCGCTGGTGGTGACCCAGGACGGCGCGCTGCTCGCGCTCGACTGCAAGATGACCTTCGACGACAACGCGATGTTCCGTCGCCCCAACGTGAGCGAGCTGCGCGACTACGCCGAAGAGGATCCGCGGGAGGCGCAGGCCGCCGAGTATGGGCTCAACTACGTGGCGCTGGACGGCAACATCGGATGCATCATCAACGGCGCCGGACTCGCGATGGCCACGATGGACATGATCAAGCATGCCGGCGGATCGCCGGCCAACTTCCTCGACGTGGGCGGCGGCGCCTCGCCCGAGCGGGTGGCGGCGGCGTTCCGCTTGGTGCTCTCCGACAAGAACATCGAGGCGATGCTGGTCAACATCTTCGCCGGCATCAACCGGTGCGACTGGGTGGCCCAGGGCGTGGTCCAGGCAGCCCGCGAGATCGAGCTGCAGATCCCGCTGGTGGTCCGGCTGGCCGGCACCAACGTGGAGGAAGGACGCCGGATCCTGAAGGAGAGCAATCTGCCGATCATCACCGCCGACTCCCTCGCGGAGGCGGCCGACCGGGTGGTGGGAGCCCTCAAGTCGTCGCGCACCGGACGCAGCGCGGCGGGGAATGGACAGCCATGAGCATCCTGATCGACGAGACCACCAAGGTCCTGGTGCAGGGCTTCACCGGCGACAAGGCCACCTTCCACGCCAAGGAGATGATCGCCTACGGCACCCAGGTCGTGGGCGGTGTCACCCCGGGCAAGGGCGGCACCCGGCATCTCGACCGGCCGGTGTTCAACACGGTGAAGGAGGCGGTGCGGGAGACCGGCGCCACCGCCAGCATCATCTTCGTGCCGGCCGCGTTCTGCGCCGACTCGATCATGGAAGCGGCCGACGCGGGGATCCGGTTCGTGGTCACCATCACCGACGGCATTCCGGCGCAGGACATGATGATGGTGAAGCGCTACCTGTTCCGCTTCCCCAAGGAGCGCCGCACCATGCTGGTGGGGCCCAACTGCGCGGGCGTCATCAGCCCGGGCAAGGCGATGCTGGGAATCATGCCGGGGCACATCTACATGCGGGGGAACGTCGGGCTGGTGACCCGCTCGGGCACCCTGGGCTACGAGGCCGCCTCCCAGATGAAGGCCGTCGGCATCGGCATCACGACCAGCGTCGGAATCGGCGGTGACCCGATCAACGGCAGCTCGTTCCTCGACCACCTCAAGCTCTTCGAGCAGGACCCCGAGACCGAGGCGGTCATGATCATCGGCGAGATCGGCGGGCCGCAGGAGGCGGAGGCGGCGCTCTTCGCGCAGGAGAACATGAGCAAGCCGGTGATCGGCTACGTCGCGGGGCTGACCGCGCCCAAGGGGCGGCGGATGGGCCATGCGGGGGCCATCATCTCCGCCTTCGGCGACACCGCGGCGGAGAAGGCCGAGATCATGCGCTCCGCCGGCCTCACGGTGGTAACCAGTCCGTCCGAGCTGGGCGACACCGTGGCCGAGACCCTCAAGCGCGGCAAGAAGCGCCCCGTGGCCGCCCGATGAGCACCCGGCCCACCGTGGTGGTGACCCGCCGGCTGCCCGAGGCGGTCGAGCGGGAGCTGCTGCGCGACTTCGACGCCCGGCTCAATGCCGAGGACCGTCCTCTCGGGGCCGAGGGGCTGGCCGACGCGATCCGGAATGCCGACGCGATCCTCACCACCGTCACGGACAAGGTCACTGCGGAGGTGCTGTCCGCGGAGCCGCGCCGGGCGAAGATCGTAGCCAACTTCGGGGTGGGCTTCAACAACATCGACGTCGAGGCCGCCAAGGCCCGCGGGGTCGCGGTCAGCAACACGCCGGACGTGCTCACCGACGCCACGGCCGATCTCGCCATCACCCTCCTGCTCATGGTCGCCCGCCGCACCGGCGAGGGGGAGCGTCACCTGCGGGGCGGGCAGTGGACCGGGTGGCGACCGACCCACATGATGGCGACCCACGTGAGCGGCAAGACCCTCGGCCTGGTGGGGATGGGCCGGATTGCCCGGGCGGTCGCGCAGCGCGCCCATCACGGCTTCGGCATGAAGGTGATCTATCACGACCCCTTTCCCCCGCCGGCCGACGTGGCCGCCGCGCTGGGCGCCGAGCCCAGGGCCGAGCTCGACGCGGTGCTCCGCGAGGCCGATTTCGTCTCGCTGCACTGCCCGGCGACGCCGGAGACGCGGCACCTCATGAATCGCGAGCGGCTCGGCCTGATGCGGCCCGACGCCTTCCTGGTCAATACCGCGCGCGGTGACGTGGTGGACGAGGCAGCGCTGGTCGAGGCGCTGCAGCAAAAGAAGATCGCCGGGGCGGGGCTCGACGTCTTCGAGCGGGAGCCCGAGGTCACCCGCGCGCTCCTCGGCATGGAGAACGTGGTGCTGCTGCCGCATCTGGGCAGCGCCACCACCGAGACCAGGGTGGCCATGGGGATGCGGGCGCTGGAGAACCTCCGTCTCTTCTTCGGCGGCAAGCCCCTCCGGGACCGCGTGGCGTGACCGACGCCGCGGTCGAGCTGTTCGCCACCCCGGCCGACCTCCCCGAGTCGCCCGATCCGGTGGCGGCGAGCGCCGCGGCCTACGCCAACGAAGTCGTCGAGCTGCTCAGCGAGCTCCTCCTCGGGCTGGTCCGTGGCCGGGCGCCGGAGCTCGAGCCGATCCTCCGCGGCGAGCAGCGGGCGGTAGACCTCTCGCCCGAGCTGATGGCCCGAGCGCTCCAGGTGCAGGGCATCTGGTTCCAGCTCCTCAGCATCGCCGAGCAGAACGCCGCGATGCGGCGCCGGCGGCAGACCGAGGCCGAACGTGGCTACGAGAAGCTGCGCGGCACCTTCGCCCAGGTGATCTTCGACGCCGCGGCCGCGGGGGTGAAGGCGGACGAGATCCGCCACCTGCTGCAGACCCTTCGGGTGCGGCCCGTCATCACCGCCCATCCTACCGAGGCCAAGCGGGTCACCACCCTGGAGAAGCACCGGCGCATCTACCGCCGGCTGGTGGACCTCGAGTCGCCCCGCTGGACCCCGCGCGAGCGCCACGGCCTGATCGAGGGACTTCGCACCGAGATCGAGCTGCTCTGGCTCACCGGCGAGCTGCGCCTGGCCAAGCCGACCGTGCCCCAGGAAGTCTTCTGGGCGCTCCACTTTTTCAACGAGACGCTGTTCGAATCGGTCCCGGACCTGCTCGACAAGATCGAGCGGGTGCTGCAGCACGACTATCCCGGCGAGCGGTTCGAGGTGCCGGCGTTTTTCCAGTTCGGCTCCTGGGTAGGGGGAGACCGGGACGGCAATCCGTTCGTCACCAACGCGGTCACCCGCAGCACCCTGCTGGAGAACCGGCTGACGGCGCTGCGCCGATACGCCCGGCGGCTCTCCGACATGGTCCGCGCGCTCAGTATCACCGAGAAGGCGTTTCCGATCTCGGAGCGGTTCCGGGAGGCGCTCGAGCGGGAGCTCGCCGCCAGCGGCATCGGCGACGAGATCGCCGCCCGCAATCCCGGGGAGGTGTTCCGCCAGTATCTCGCCTGCATGATCCGCCGGCTCCAGGTGATGATCGAGGCCACCGAGCGGGGCGACACCAAGGTGGGCGACGCCGGCTACGCTACGGCCGACGCGCTGCTGGCCGATCTGCGTCTGATCGAGGCCGAGCTCGAGGGCGCCGGGCGCATCGAGATGGTGCGACTGCTGGCGCGCCCCGTGCGCCGCGAGGTCGAGGCCTTCCGCTTCAGCACCGTCCGCCTCGATGCCAGGGAGAACACCACCAAGCTCACGGCGGCGCTGCAGGCGCTCTGGCGCGCCGGTGGCGGCGAGGGCGAGCCCCCGGAGGTCCAGAGCGAGGCCTGGCGCGCCTGGGTAGCCGGCGAGCTCGCCCGCCCGCTGGCCGCCGAAGCCGCCCCCCCCACGCTGCCGGACGACGCCGCGGAGACGCTCGGCATGTTCCGGCTGATCCGGGTGCTGCGGGAAGAGGTGGACCGGGAGGCGTTCGGGACCTTCGTGCTCAGCATGACGCGGAGTGTCGCGGACATTCTCGGCGCCTACCTGCTGGCCAAGACGGGCGGACTCTTCGCCGACCGCCCCGGGGTCGAGAGCTGCACCCTGCCGATCGTGCCGCTGTTCGAGACCATCGAGGATCTCCAGCGGGCGCCGGGCATCATGAAGGAGTTGCTCGACGTGCCGGTGGTGCGCCGGAGCGTACGGGCGCAGGGCGGGGTGCAGGAGGTGATGATCGGCTACTCCGACTCCAACAAGGACGGCGGCTTCCTCACCTCCAACTGGGAGCTGTACAAGGCCCAGATCAAGCTGACCAGGGTGGGCAGGGAGAGCGGCGTTCCGATCGCCTTCTTCCACGGCCGAGGCGGGTCGGTGAGCCGGGGCGGCGCGCCGACCGGTCGGGCGATCGCGGCCCAGCCGGCGGGCTCGATCGGCGGACGGATGCGCATCACCGAGCAGGGCGAGGTGGTCTCGTTCAAGTACGCCAACCGGGGCACCGCCCAGTACCAGATCGAGCTGCTGGCCGCGAGCGTGTTCGAGCATTCGCTCAAGAGCGAGCGGGAGCAGGCGCTGATTCCGACCGCCGAGGGCGACGAGGCGATGGAGGCGCTCTCCGGCGCGGCCCAGGCGGCGTACCGCAAGCTGATCGACCATCCCGGGCTGCTGCCCTATTTCCAGGCGGCGAGTCCGCTGGAAGAGATCTCGCTGCTCAACATGGGCTCCCGTCCGGCCCGCCGCTTCGGGGCCCGCTCCCTGGGCGACCTCCGCGCGATACCCTGGGTCTTCGCCTGGTCGCAGAACCGGCACTTCGTGCCCGGCTGGTACGGAGTGGGGAGCGGAATCCTCACCTTTCTGCAGGTGCGCGGCGAGCGGGGGAGCAATCTCCTGGCGCGGATGTTCCGCGACTCCCGGCTCTTCCGGTTGGTCGTCGACGAGGTGGAGAAGACCCTCTCCTACGTGGACCTTCCCATCGCCCGGGAATACGCAGCGCTGGTATCGGAGCCGGAGGCGCGCGAGCCGGTCTTCGCGATGATCGAGGAGGAGTACCATCGTTCGGTCGAGGCGGTGCTGCGGATCAGCGGGGGAAAGACACTCGCGGAGCGCTTCCCCCGCTTCCGCCGTCGCCTGGCCCGCCGCCTGCCGACGATCAACCAGGTTTCCCGTCAGCAACTCGAGTTGGTGCGCCGCTTCCGCGAATCAGGGGGGGACCGGAGCCAGGAGGAGCAGCTCTCGGCGCTGCTCTTGTCGATCAACTGTATTGCGGCGGGATTCGGGGCGACGGGCTAAGGGAAGGCCCTCCGACTTAGACGCTCGCTCTCCGCTTCTTTTCCACTTCCACCCTCAGCTGCCCGCAGGCCGCGTTGATGTCCAGACCGCGGCTTCGCCGCACCGTCGCCTCGATGCCCTGATTTCTCAGCCGGTCCGCAAAGGCACGGATTCGTGGCGTCGCAGTCGGGGTGAGGTCGGGCGCGCCGCCGGGGTGGAGCGGCAGGATGTTCACCAGCGCGCCCAGGCGGCGCGCCAGCTTGGCCAGGCGATCCGCGTCGGCGTCGGCGTCGTTCACCCCGCCGATCATCACGTACTCGAAGGTCACCCGCTTGCGGAACGCTTCGGCGGCCTTGAGCACGGCCTCGAGGTCGTACTTCTTCTCGATCGGCATGATCGCGAGGCGCTGGGCGGAGGTCGTGGCGTGGAGCGAGATGGCGAGACGGAACTGCTCCGGCCGCCGCGCGAACGCCGCCAGGCCCGGCAGGATCCCCACCGTGGACACCGTGATGTGTCGCGCGCCGATGCCGAACCCCTCGGCGGCATTGAGGATCGTGAGGGCGGTGTCCACCGCCTCCCAGTTGAGCAGCGGCTCGCCCATTCCCATGAACACGATGTTGGTCGGCTTGTCGTCGGGTGTGCGCAGGACGATCTCCCGCACCTGGCCGGCGATCTCGAACGGCGTGAGGTTCCGCCGGTATCCCATCCGGCCGGTGGCGCAGAAGGCACAGCGGAGCGCGCAGCCCGCCTGGGAGCTGATGCAGAGCGTCCGGCGGCCGCCGCTCGGGATCAACACCGATTCGACCGCCTCCCCGTCGGCCAGCCGCCAGAGATACTTCCGGGTTCCGTCCGAAGACTGCTGGATGACCTCGGGCTCGAGGCGGGGCAGGGGGTGCGCCTGGTCGAGCGCCTCCCGCAGCTCCAGCGGCAGCTCGGTCGCCGCTCCCCACCGTTCTACCGGGGCAACCCATAGCCGCCGCGCCATTTGCTCGACCCGGTAGCGGGGCAGTCGTCGCTCGGCGGCCCAAGCCGCGAGACGCGCGCGTCCGGTGCCAGGCGGGAGATCGAGAAGGCGATCGGCGGTCATCGGTGAAAGATAGCTAAACTCAAGGTGGATTTCGCATTGCCCCACCTCGGGGCGGCGGTTACGTTTGTCCCATGCCTCCCGGTTCCGTCTCGTGCTGCTGACCGAGCTGCTCACGCCGGACCGGCTGGTGGTCCCGCTGGCCGCGCGGGACAAGCAGGGTTCCATCGCCGAGCTGGTCCGCCACCTGGTCCGGTGCGGCGGTGGCGACGTGGCGCAGGTGCTGGCTTCGGTCGAGGAGCGTGAATCGGTCCTCAGCACCGGCATCGGACTCGGCGTCGCCATTCCGCACGCGCGCTGTTCGGCCGTCCAGGAGCTCGTCGTGGTCGGCGGGGTGGCCGCGGAGCCGATCCCCTACGACTCCATCGATGGCGATCCGGTCCGCCTGTTTTTTCTTATCGTGGGGCCGGAGGCGTCGGCCGGCCTGCACGTCAAGATCCTGAGTCGCATCGCCCGGTTGGTGCGGCGGGACACCGTCCGTCAACAGCTGGTCGAGGCGAAGACCCCTGATGAGCTCTACCACCTCCTCGTCGACGCCGAAGCGCGCTAGCCCCGTGGTCCAGGGCCGCGCACCCGGCGCCACTGTGCTGCGCACCGACCTGGCCGGGGTCCTGACCCGGGCCGACGTCGGGCGCGAAGTCCGGCTCGGAGGCTGGGTGCACCGGCGGCGCGATCTCGGCGGATTGGTATTCCTCGATCTTCGCGACCGCGGCGGCCTGGTGCAGCTCTCCTGCAATCCCGACTGGACTCCGCCCGAGATCATGGAGCGCGCCGCCGGCCTGGGCGCGGAGACCGTGATTCTCGCCGCCGGCACGGTGCGGCTCCGTCCCGAGCCCTCGCGCGATCCCGGCCTGGTGTCGCGCGAGGTCGAGGTGCACGTCAGCAGCCTGGAGGTGGTCGGTCCGGCGCAGACGCCCGCGATTCCGGTGGCGCGGAAGGAGAAGGAGGAACCGCCCGCCGAGGAGCTCCGGCTGCGGCATCGCGTCCTCGACCTTCGCCGGGCCGAGCTGCAGCGCACCCTGATCCTGCGGCACCGGCTGATGCAGGCGACGCGGCGCTACTTCGACGGCCTGGGCTTCCTCGAGATCGAGACGCCGATTCTCACCAAGCCGACGCCCGAGGGAGCACGCGACTACCTGGTGCCGAGCCGGATCCACCGCGGCGAGTTCTTCGCGCTGCCGCAGTCGCCCCAGCTCTACAAGCAGCTGCTCATGGTGGCGGGCTTCGATCGGTACTTCCAGATCGCCCGCTGCTTCCGGGACGAGGACCTCCGGGCCGACCGGCAGCCCGAGTTCACCCAGATTGACGTCGAGGCCTCGTTCGTCGGCGTGGAGGACGTCCTCGGCTTCGGGGAGGGGCTGGTCGCGGCGCTCTGGAGCGAGGCGGGCCAGGTGATCGAGACCCCGATCCCGCGGATGCGGCACCGTGACGCGATGGAGCGCTACGGCAGCGACAAGCCGGACCTCCGTTACGGTCTCGAGATCGCCGACGTCACCGAGGTCTTCCGCGACACCGAGTTCTCGGTCACCGGGAACGCCATCGCGGCCGGGGGCCGGGTGCGCGGGATTCGCGTGCCCGGCGGAGCGACGCTCACCCGCAAGCAGGTGGATGAGATCGAGGCGGCGGCCAGAAGCCTCGGCGCGGCGGGCCTCCTGCGGCTCAAGGCGGCGAGCGGCCAGCTCGAGGGTCCGGCCGCGAAGTTCCTTGCCGCCGGCGCGTCGGAGCGGCTCGGCCTGGCCGACGGCGACCTGGGACTCTACGTGGCCGGCCCGGACCATGTCTCCAGCCCGTCACTCGATCGGACCCGGCAGGAAGTCGCCCGGCGGATGGCGCTGATTCCGGCCGGGGTGAATCGCTTCGTCTGGATCGTGGACTTTCCGCTGTTCGAGAAGGACCCGAAGACCGGGGCGCTCGGTGCGGTGAACCATCCCTTCACCGCCCCCTACCCCGACGACGTGGCGCTGCTCGACACCAGGCCGGAGCAGGCGCGCGCCCTGGCCTACGACATGGTGCTGAACGGCACCGAGCTCGGCGGCGGCAGCCTCCGCATCGCCGATCCCCGGTTGCAGCGGCGGGTGTTCGAGCTGCTGGGCATTCCGGAGGCCCAGGCCGAGCAGCGCTTCGGCTTCCTGCTGGAAGGGCTCCGAGCCGGCGCGCCGCCCCACGGCGGCTTCGCGTTCGGCATGGATCGGATCGTGATGCTGCTGGCGAGCGCGGATTCGCTGCGCGACGTGATCGCGTTTCCCAAGACCACCGCGCAGCGCGCGCTGTTCGAGGGCGCGCCGACGGCGGTGGATGCTGCCGATCTGAGAGAATTGAACCTGGAGGTGAAGGGGGAAGGGTGAAGGGGGAATTCCCCTTTCCCCGATGCCTATGCCCGACGACACCACCACCCAGCACCGCATCTCCGCTGAGGGCGCCGACCCGCTGCTCTTCGCGGGGGTGAACGACGCCAACCTGCAGGAGCTGCAGCGGAGCCTCGGGGTTCGGATCAGCTTCCGGGGTGACTCGGTCACCGTGAGTGGCACCGGTGAGCAGGTCGAGCGCGCGCTCCCGATCGTCCAGGGCCTGCTCGACCTGGCCCGCATGGGCGAGTCGGTGACGCCCGACGACGTCTATCGGCTGGCCGCCGACGCGCCCACCGCCGAGATGCCCGTCGCCGGCGGCGACGGCAAGATCGTCCTCCCCGGCCTCCGCCGCGCGATCGCGCCCAAGACCCAGGGCCAGCGCGACTACCTCCAGGCCATTACCAACCACGAGATCGTGGTCGGCATCGGTCCGGCCGGCACCGGGAAGACCTACCTCGCCGTGGCGAAGGCCGTCGAGGCGCTGGCCCGGAAGCGAGTCCGCCGGATCATCCTGGCCCGGCCTGCGGTGGAGGCGGGCGAGTCACTCGGCTTCCTGCCCGGCGACCTCCAGGCCAAGGTGGATCCCTACCTGCGCCCGCTCTACGACGCGCTCGAAGACATGATGCCGCATGATCGGGTGCAGCGCGCACTGGAGACGCGCACCATCGAGATCGCGCCGCTGGCCTACATGCGGGGGCGCACCTTGGCCGACGCGTTCATCATCCTGGACGAGGCGCAGAACGCCACCGGCGCCCAGATGAAGATGTTCCTCACCCGGCTGGGGGTGAACAGCCGGACCGTGGTCACCGGCGACAAGACCCAGATCGACCTGCCTCGGCGGGAGGAGAGCGGGCTGGTGCAGATCGAGCGGCTCCTGCCCGGGATCGAAGGAATCGCGTTCTGCTATCTGCACGAGACCGACGTCGTGCGGCACCGGCTCGTGCGCGAGATCATTCGAGCCTATGCGGAGGATCAGAACGGCTGATGTCCCGTAGGGAGCGGTTCCACCCGGTCGCCCCGGATGCGGACGGCCGCCGGACGATCTGGTACCACCTGGTGCGCTGGGCTCCGCTGCTGGCGACCGCGGTGGTGGCGTACCTGTTATTCCCGCCGCCGACGGGCCAGGTCGCCATGCTCCCGGCCGTCGGGCAGGTGGCCGGCCGCACCGTCGTGGCGCCATTCGGCTACCAGGTGCGGAAGACCCCCGAAGAGATTGCGCGCGAGGGCGAGAGCCGCGCGCTCGGTGCCCAGCCGGTGTTTCGCTACAGTCCCACCGCGTACGACTCCGCGCTCACCGCCGCCCGCGCGTTCTTCGCCGAGCTGGAGCGGGCCCAGGCCCAGGGGCCCGAGCTCCTCCGCGCGGTGGCGGCGACCCGCGTGAGCCTGGGCCCCGACGAGACCGCGTATCTCACCGACGCCGCCCAGCGCCAGGCGCTGCAGGAGGCGGTGACCCACTTCCTGGCCGAGGCGCTGTCGCGCGGCGTGGCCGACGCGGGCGTCGTCCGGGGCGAGCCAAGTCCGACGGTCAGTCTCCGCCGCGGCGACCAGGAGTGGGTGGTTCCGCGCGACTCGATCCTGACCTTCGCCGACCTGATGGAGCAGGCGGAGGCCGCCGGCGCGGGGATCGAGAGCCCGGTGGGGCAGCGCACCCTGCGGCGGCTCGTCGCGGCCTTCTACCAGCCAACGATCGTGCCCGACGTGCCCCTCACCACGGCGCGGCGGGAGCAGCTCCGCGGGGACGTGGATCCGATCAAGTACAGCGTGGGCGCGGGCGAGGTGCTGACCTCCGCCGGCCAACCGGTGACGGAGGAGGACCGCGCCAAGCTTGCGGTGCTGCAGCAGGAGATCGTCCGCCGCGGGGCCGAGCATCTGCGGCTCCGCGCGGCCATCGGCGCGCTGCTCCACAACGCGCTCCTGCTGTCGGCCTTCTGGCTGCTGGTCGCCTTCTACCGGCGGGAGACCTACCAGCACGCGCGGGAGATGGCGTTCTTCGGCGCATTGTTCTCCCTGGTGCTGCTGATGACCGCCGGCCTGCACGCGGTCTTCCCCGGCCGGCCCGAGCTGGTGCCGATCCCCTTCGCGATCATCGTGATCACGCTGCTCTACAACGGCCGCATCGGTGTCACCGCGGCGCTGATCCTGGCCGTGCTGCTCGACGGCCAGTGGGCGC
This sequence comes from Gemmatimonadales bacterium, assembly GCA_035688895.1. Lineage (GTDB taxonomy): Bacteria > Gemmatimonadota > Gemmatimonadetes > Gemmatimonadales > GWC2-71-9 > CAVVWJ01. Next base: position 3,261 of record DASSML010000297.1, on the reverse strand, counting down.
TCCGGAGCAGCGACATCCTCTTCTTTGGCGTGGTGAGCGGCGTGGCGGGCGCGGTCGCGATCCGGGTAGTGCGCCGCCGGCGGCATCTGTACCTGACGATCGGGATGCTGGCATTGGCCGGGGTGCTGGCCTCCGTCACCATCGGGCTCATCAACGGCTGGTCCACCATCACCATCGTCGCGAGCGCCGCGCTCGGCGTGCTGATGGCGCCGGCCAGCGCCTCGCTGGCGATGATCGTGATGCCCATGGCCGAGTCGGCCACCCGGATCACCACCGACCTGACGCTGCTCGAGCTGTCCGACCTGGGCCGGCCACTGCTCCGTCGTCTGGCCCTCGAGGCGCCCGGCACTTGGGCCCACTCGCTGGCCATGGCCAATCTGTGCGAGTCGGCCTGCAACATGATCGGCGGGAACGGGCTGCTCGCCCGGGTGGGATGCTACTACCACGACATCGGCAAGCTGGCCAATCCCGGCTTCTTCGTGGAGAATCAGGCCGGCGGCCCCAACCCGCACGACGACATGGTGCCGATCGACTCGGCCCGGATCATCCGCTCGCACGTGTTGGACGGCATCGCCTTGGCCGAGGCCGCGGCCCTTCCACCAGTGGTGAAAGCCTTTATCCCAGAACATCATGGGACGACAGAGATCAACTACTTTCTCACCCGGGCCAGGAGCCGCGACCCCGACGGTCGGGTCAACCCGGCCGACTACCGCTACCCTGGGCCCCGGCCCCAGTCGGCGGAGACCGCCGTCGCCATGTTGGCCGACTCGGCGGAGGCCGTCATTCGGGTGCTCGACGACCGGAGCCCGGAGCGGGTGCGCGATGCGATCGAGCAGCTGGTGGCGCAGAAGCTCGCCTCCGGTCAGCTGGACGACGCCCCGCTCACCCTGGGCGATCTCGACCGGATCAAGCGGGAGTTCGCTCGCGTGATGTCGGGCACCTACCACAAGCGCATCGGCTACCCTCCTCGTGCCAGCGGTGGCGTCACTCCCGAGTTCCAGTCGGTCGAGCGCCCATGAGGTGGCGGTGAGCGGCCGTCCGCAGCCGCTCCCGCCCGCGCGCGTCCGCCGGGTGGTGGCGGCGGTGCTCGCGGGCGAGCGCCGGCGCGCCCGCATGTCGGTCACCTTCGTCGGCCGCGACGCCATGCGGCGGCTCAACGCGCTGCACCTGGGCCGCGACCGGCCGACCGACGTGATCAGCTTCGCGCTGAGGCAGCCGGGCGGTGAGCTGGTGGGCGACGTGTACGTCTGCCCCTGGGTCGCCGCGCGCGAGGCGCGCGCCCGGGGGATCCCGCTCCGGCAGGAAGTGATCCGGCTGGTGGTGCACGGCACCCTGCACGCGCTCGGGTACGACCATCCCGACGGCGAGCGGCGAACCCGGTCGGCGATGTGGCGCCGGCAGGAGCGCTACGTCGAGGCACTGGCGTGATCGCCTTCCTCCAGCTCTTCCTCGCGCCGCTGGTCGCGTCGGCGCTCACGCTCTGGGCCGCCTGCCTCGCGCTGGGCGCAGAATCGGACGCCGACCTCCCCAAGGCGCTCGGCGGGGAGTTTTCCGGCGAGGCCGGCGCCGGCACCCTGAGCCGCAATCTCCACGTCGCACACCTGAGCCTGCTTGTGCTCGCCGGGGCGGCGGCGGGCGGAGCCGTCGCCTGGTGGGCTCGCTCGCCCGCCGGCGGCGCCATCCGCCTGGTGACCGCGATCGCGCTGGTGTGGATGCTGGGCGACCTGCTGCCTCGGCTGCTCGGCGCCGTGGCGCCGGAGCTCACCCGTCCCGCCCGGCTCACGGCCGCCGCGACGCTCGCGCCGCTGCGCCCGCTGCTCCGCCTTGCCGCCTGGGTCGACGCCCGCGCACGGGCCCGGCTTCCCGCCGGGCACGGCCGGGAGGCCGGGCCCGCCGAGCGCGACATGCTGCTGGGTGTCTTCTCCCTCGCGGACACGACCGTGGCCGAGGTGATGACGCCCAGGATCGACATCATCGCGGTGGACTCCTCGGCCGATCGCGACGACGTGATCCGCATTCTCCAGAGCTCCGAGCACGCCCGGCTGCTCGTCTTCGACGGCCATCCCGATGCGGTGAGCGGCGTGATCTACGCCAAGGACATCCTGGCCGGCGAAGAGGAGGTGCGCTGGCACGCGCTCATCCGGCCCGCGGCCTACGTCCCCGAAGGGAAGACGCTCGATCGCCAGCTGCGCGATTTCCAGCGGGGACCCAGCCACCTCGCGGTGGTGGTGGACGAGTTCGGCGGCACCGCGGGCCTCGTCACCCTCGAGGACATCCTGGAGGTGATCGTGGGCGAGATCCAGGACGAGCGCGACACCGACGAAGTCGCGCCGATCCAGGTGCTCGGCCCCGATCACCTCCGGGTCGACGGCGGCGTCGCGCTGTCGGAGCTCGAGGCGCAGCTGGGCCACACCTTTGCCCGCGAGGACGTCAGCACCGTCGGCGGCCTGGTGCTGGCCGAGTTCGGGCGGGTGCCGCGCAGCGGAGAGGCGATGGATCTGCAGGGCTACCGGCTGCTGGTGGAGCAGGTCGTGCGGCGCCGGGTGCGGCGCGTCGCGATCCAGCGTCTGGCCGTGGTGGCTCCGGTCGGCGGGCCGGAGCGGAACGGGGGCGAGGCGTGATCTGGCTCGCGATCGCGCTCGGACTCTTGGTCGCCGCCTTCGGCGCGACGGCCGGCGCCGCCCTGATCACGGTGAGCCGAGCCGAGCTCACCCGGATCGTCGGCCGGCGGCTCCGCGGCGCGGCCCCGTCGCTCGACTGGCTGGCGGAGGTGGATCGTCAGCTCACCGCCGCCTCGGCGACGACTTCGCTCGGTGTGCTCATCCTCGGCGCCGCGCTGCCCGCGCTCCTGGCGGGCTCGGGAACCCGCCGGCTGATCGTCGTGCTCGCGCTGGTGGGCGTGCCGCTGGTGCTGCTGGCAGCCTACCTGGTGCCGCGCTGGCTCACGCTGCCGCGGGCCCAGAGCGTCGCCGATTGGGTGGTGCCGGTGCTGCGCCCCTGGGCCCGGGTCCTGGCGCTGGTCCTGCCCGCGCGGGCGGCCAGTCGTCCCACCGACCTGCGCTCGATCTGGCGAGAGGGGGCCGCCGTGGGCCTCCGGGCGGACGACGAGCTGGTGATGGTCGGCGGGGTGATGGCCTTCAGCGTCCGCCCGGTGCGCGAGGTGATGACGCCTCGCACCAACCTCGTGGCGGTGGAGGAGCATGCCGACCTGGCCGACATCCGGATGGTCTTCGCCCAGAGCGGCTATAGCCGGATCCCGGT